>CAMFLJ010000149.1 GCA_945957335.1 uncultured Actinomycetes bacterium
CCACGATTCGCCCGAGACCATCTACGCCCAGTTGCTGGCGCGGGCCCGGGCCGCACAGGCCGCCGTGGAGGCCCCGCTGGCCGCCGCCGGAGGGCTCCTGGGCCCCGGCAGCACCGGCGCGCGGGCCCCTGGTGGGCCCTCTTGACCGGGCCGGTATCCTAGCCAGAGTCCCATCCGTCGGACGGGGACCGTGCGCCACCGGCGCCAGCGTCCCGATCGGCAGTCCCCCGACGTGCAGCCAGGTCTGCAGCCACCCCGGTGGTCGCAGTGCCTGTCCCGCCGTCCAACAGCATTGACGAGGTGCGTCTTGCCCAAGGAGCGTGTCGAACGCGACGAGGAAGATCTCGTCCGTCTCTACCTCACCGACATCGGGCAGTACCCGCTGCTGACGAAGGACGACGAGGTCCGCCTGGCCCAGGCCATCGAAGCCGGTGCCGCCGCCCGGACCGACCTCGACGCCGCCACCGACCTCACCCCGGCCCGCAAGCGCGAGCTGCGCCGCGCCATCAAGCAGGGCGAGGACGCCGAGCGCACGTTCGTGCAGTCGAACCTGCGCCTCGTGGTCTCGATCGCCAAGAAGTACCAGGCCTCGGGCCTGCCGCTCCTCGACCTCATCCAGGAGGGCAACCTCGGCCTGATGCACGCCGTCGAGAAGTTCGACTGGCGCAAGGGCTTCAAGTTCTCCACCTACGCGACGTGGTGGATCCGCCAGGCCATCACCCGCGGCATCGCCAACACGGGCCGCACCATCCGCCTGCCCGTCCACGCCGGCGACACCCTGGCCCGCCTCCAGAAGGCCCGCGCCCGCCTCGAGCTCAAGCTCGGCCGGCCCGCCACCCTCGCCGAGCTCTCGGCCGAGGTCGAGATGCCCGAGGACAAGGTCACCGAGGCCCTGCGCTTCGCGGCCGAGCCCCTCTCGCTCTCCGAGCCCCTCCGCGAGGACGGCGACGCCGAGCTCGGCGACGTCGTCGAGGACCGTTCGGCCGAGTCGCCCTTCGAGGTCGCCGCCACCGCGCTGCTGCCCGAGGAGATCGCCCGGCTGCTCTCCCCGCTCGACGAGCGCGAGCGCGAGATCCTCAAGCTCCGCTTCGGCCTCGACCGCGGCGAGCCCCGCACCCTCGAAGAGGTGGGCGAGCACTTCAACCTCACCCGTGAGCGCATCCGCCAGATCGAGGCACGGGCCATGTCGAAGCTGCGCCACCCGTCCTCCGACACCGGCGCCCGCGACCTCCTCGCCGTCTGATCAGGCCGGGCCCGTCCCGACCGATCCCGTGCTCGACCTCGGCGACGACGAAGATCCCGGCACCGTCGCGCCCGGCGTGCCGCCGGCGCCCTCGGTGACCCCGGGCTCGGCGCCGCCTCCACCCGCCGGCACCGAGCCCACGGCCAGCCGCCGCGGCTGCCTGCTGCTCGGGCTGGTCCTCGGCGTCGTCGGCCTCCTCGTGGTGGGCGGCCTCGTGGTCGTGCTCGCCGTGGCCGAGGGTTGGATCGGCCACAAGGCCGAGGACCTCGCCCAGGAGCGCCAGGACGTCGTCGACGAGACCGGCATCGCCACGGGCAGCACCGACATCGCCCACCCGCCCCAGCGCGACGTCAGCATCGGGGCGTGCGAGTTCGACGGCGCCGGCGGCGTGAAGGCGTCGGGCACCCTCACCAACTGGACCGACGACCCGGCCGACTACCGCATCTCGCTGTCGTTCCGCGACGGTGGCGGCGGCGCGACCGGGGCCGGCGCCGCCGAGTTCGGGGCCACCACGGTCACCGTCGAGGGCGTCGAGAAGCACACCACGACCAACTGGTCGGCGTCGGTCCCGGTCCGCCCGGAGGGCACCTACACGTGCCGGATCGTGCGCATCGACCGGTGGGTCCCGGGCGAGGATCCGCCGCCCGACGGCGGCTCCTGAGCCGCATGTCACGGCCCTGAGGGGCGTTTCGGGGCCCAACTGATCCGAACGGCCCCTGAAGAACCACCCCCTTCCTGCCGAAGACAACTACATGCAGGAGACGACCGTCGACCGTGAGGTCGGGGCCGGGCCCATCTGGTGGGGGGCCGCGGCCCTCATCGCCGCGTTCTGCATCCTGACGACCGCGCTGTCCCACGCCGGCTACCACGAGGCGATCTACACCCCCGGTGTGCTCGTGATGGCCGCCGGGTTCGGCGTCGTCGTCCGCTACCGCCGCCTCCAGCCCCTGGCCTCTTCCTCCTCGCCGGGGGCGACCTCGTCTACGCGCTGCCGTGGAGCACCGACATCGGCAGCACCGGCCTCACCGGCGCCGACCCGCTCTACCTCGTCGGCTCGCTCGTCATCGTCGCCGGGGCGCTGCGCATCAAGGGCGCCCACGTGGGCGAGCGCGACCGCGAGGCCCTCATCGACGCGGCGAGCATCGGCCTGGCCGCCGCCATCCTGCTGTGGCGCCCCCTCATCGAGCCCCGCCTGAACCAGGCCGACACCACGCTGCTGGCCCGGATCGTGAACGGCTCCTACCCGGTGCTCGACGTGATCGTCCTGGCCATGATGCTGTGGCTGCTGCTCGGGAACCGCCGCTGGACCACCGCCACGACCCTCCTGGTCGGCGGCGCCCTCTTCTACCTGGTGGCCGACCTCGCCTACACGGTGCGGATCGACCAGGGCACGATCGACGACCCGACGCTCGACTGGCTCGACACCCTCTGGCTCATCGCCTACGGGCTCTACCTGCTGGCCGCCATGCACCCCTCGGCCCGGCTCCTCGGACGACGCCTGCCCGAGGACGACCACCCGATCTCGCGCAGCCGGCTCCTGCTGTCGGGCGCCGCGCTGCTGGCGCCGATCCTGGCCATCGCCGGTGGCGCCGACACCCCGCACATCCTCCTCGCCGTGGGCATCGAGGCGGTCCTCGTCGTCCTCGTGCTGATCCGGCTCTCCGACCTGGCCTCCGGCGAGCGCCGGGCCCGTCAGGCCGTGCTCGACCGGGAGCGCTACTTCCGGTCGCTCGTCCAGAACGCGGCCGAGGCCATGGTCGTGCTCGACCGCTCGGGTGCGGTCACCGACGCGTCGCCGGCCGTGCGCTCTCTGCTCGGCGTGGCCCCGATCGAGCTGGCCGGCAACCGCCTCGTCGACGCCGTCCCCGGCCTCGACCGCGAGGCCGTCACCGCCATGCTCAACACCGCGTCGGAGACGCCGGACGTGGTCATCACCGGTGAGGTCGCGGTGGCCGGTCCCAGCGGCGGCACCCGCTGGCTCGAGGTGCGGGCCACCAACCTGCTCGACGACCCCGCCGTCGGCGGCCTGGTCGTCAACCTCCACGACGCCACCGCCCGCCGCCAGGTGCAGGCCGACCTCGAGCGCCGGGCCTTCACCGACCCGCTCACCGGGCTGGCCAACCGCGCCCTGTTCCAGGACCGCCTCGACGCGCTGCTCAGCCGCCGCGAGCCGCCCGAGATCGCCGTCGTCTACTGCGACCTCGACGGGTTCAAGGCCGTCAACGACCGCTTCGGCCACGCCGAGGGCGACCACCTGCTCCAGCTCACCGCCACCCGGCTGGCCACGGTGGTCCGGGCCGAGGACACCGTCGCCCGCCTCGGCGGCGACGAGTTCGCCGTGCTCGTGCACGGGCCCGACGCGTCGGTCGTCGCCGAGAGCGTCGCCGAGCGCATCGTCGACGAGCTGGGCCGGCCGCTGCACGTCGGCCCCGAGAACGTGCCCCTGGCCGTCAGCGTGGGCGTGGCCTGGGCCCTGGCCGGCTCGGCCGAGGGCGCCCGGGTGCTCATGCACGCCGCCGACGAGGCGATGTACCGGGCCAAGCGCGCCGGCGGCGACCGCGTGGTCGTGCTGGCGGGGCGGGTCGACGACCCCACCCTGGGCTGACCCGGGCGGGCGGGCTCAGGCCTCGGCCGGGACGTTCCCGCGCTCGGCGCCGATGGTGGTCGAGTCGCCGTGGCCGGTGTGCACGACCGTGTCGTCGGGCAGCGTCAGCAGCTTCTCGGTGATCGAGCGCACGATGGTGGGCCGGTCGCTGTAGGAGCGCCCGGTGGCGCCGGGGCCGCCGTTGAAGAGCGTGTCGCCGCTGAACACCACGCCGCCGGCCTCGTCGTAGAGGCAGCAGCCGCCGGGCGAGTGGCCCGGGGTGTGGAGCACCTTCAGGGTGACGCCGCCGGCGGTGAGCTCGTCGCCGTCGTGCAGGAGCCCGTCGGGCTGGCGGCCGGGGTTCACGACCTCCCAGAGCATGAGGTCGTCGGGGTGGATCAGGATCGGGGCCCCGGTGGCCTCGGCCACCTCGGCGGCCACGTTGATGTGGTCGTTGTGGCCGTGGGTGGCCACCACCGCCTTCACCGTGCGGCCGGCCACGCCCTCGATGATCGGGGCGGCCTGGTGGGCGGCGTCGACCACGAACACCTCGGTGCCGTCGCCGACGATCCAGATGTTGTTGTCGACGGCGAAGTCCTCGCCGTCGATCGAGAACGTGCCGGACGTGACGACCCGGTCGATCATCGCTCCTCCACGACCACGACCGAGCGCAGCACCTCGCCGCGCTCCATGCGGTGGAACGCGTCCTCGACGCCGTCGATGTCGATGGTCTCGCTGACGAAGCGGTCGAGGTCGAGGCGGCCCTGGAGGTACATGTCGATGAACATCGGGAAGTCGCGCGACGGCAGGCAGTCGCCATACCAGCTCGGCTTGAGGCGACCGCCCCGACCGAAGAACTCGATCATCGGCAGCTCGATGCGCATCTCGGGGTTGGGCACGCCGACCTGCACGACCGTGCCGGCGAGGTCGCGGGCGTAGAAGGCCTGCTCGAACACCTTGGGGTTGCCCACGGCCTCGATGCAGACGTCGGCGCCGTTGCCGTCGGTGAGGGCGCGGATGGCCTCGACGGGGTCGACCTCCGACGCGTTCACCGTGTGGGTGGCGCCGAAGTCCTTGGCCCACTCGAGCTTGCCGGCGTCGAGGTCGACGGCGATGACCTTGGTGGCGCCGGCCAGGCGGGCGCCGGCGATGGCGGCGTCGCCCACGCCACCGCAGCCGAACACGGCCACGCTGTCGCCCGGGCCGATCTCGCCGGTGAACATGGCGGCGCCGAGCCCGGCGGTGACGCCGCAGCCGAGCAGGCCGGCGGCCTCGGGCCGGGCGGCCGGGTCGACCGGGGTGCACTGGCCGGCGGCCACGAGGGTGCGCTCGGCGAAGGCGCCGATGCCGAGCGCCGGGCTCAGCTCGGTGCCGTCGGCGAGGGTCATCTTCTGCGTGGCGTTGAAGGTGGCGAAGCAGTACTGGGGCTCGCCCCGGCGGCACGCCCGGCAGGTGCCGCACACGGCTCGCCAGTTCAGGATCACGAAGTCGCCGGGGGCGACCCCCACCACGTCGGGGCCGACGGCCTCGACGATGCCGGCCGCCTCGTGGCCGAGCAGGTACGGGAACTCGTCGCCGATCGCGCCCTCGCGGTAGTGCAGGTCGGTGTGGCACACCCCGCAGGCCTGGATGCGGACCACGGCCTCACCGGGACCGGGGTCCGGGACGATGATGGTCTCGACGGTGACGGGCGCGCCCTTCGAGCGGGCGACGACGGCACGGGCCTCGGTGGGCATCGGGGGCTCCTCGCGTGACGGGGTGTCGGGCGAGGGGACGCTACCCGGCCCGGCGCGCCCGCCGCGGCCCCCGGCCGCGGTCGCGACCGGGGCACGGACCCGTTCGCCACGTCCGGATCCCCGCCGTACAGTGGTCGGCCATGAAGAAGCTCCTGGTCCTCATCGTCGTGGTCGCCCTCGCCGCCTTCGCGGTCAAGAAGCTCCAGGACGCCTGAGCCGGGCGCCCCACTCCGGGCGCCGGGTCACGATCCACCACCCGACCACCACGCCGGCGGCCACACCGCCGGCGACGGCCGCGCCCATGGCGAGGCGGCTCGGCGGCGGCAGCGCGACCCGCTCGCGCAGCGGCACACCATGGCGGAACAGCAGCACCGGCCAGTCCTCGGCCTTGGCGACGCGCGCCAGGTCGCGGTCCGGGTTCACCACGAACGGGTGGCCCACGGTGCGCAGCAGGGGCAGGTCGGTGACCGAGTCGCTGTAGGCGTAGCAGTCGGCGAGGTCGAGCCCAAGCTCGTCGGCCACCTCGTGCACCGCCTCGGCCTTGTAGGGGCCGTAGGCGTAGAAGTCGACCTCGCCGGTGTAGCGCCCGAAGTCGTCGAGGCGGGCGCGGCTGGCGATCACCCGGTCGACCCCGAGGTACTCCCCGAGCGGGGCGACGATCTCCTCGGGTGACGCCGAGATCAGGAACACCAGGCGCCCGGCGGCGCGGTGCTCGCGGATGAGCTCGAGGGCCTCGGCGTAGACGATCGGGTCGATGACGTCGGTGAGCGTCTCGGCCACCAGCGCGGCGATGGTCTCGCGCTCCCAGCCCCGGGTGATCCGCAGCGCCGACTCGCGGAAGCGCCGCATGCGCTCCTCGTCGGCGCCGAGGTAGTGGAAGACCAGGCCGTTCCAGGCCGCCTTGGCCATGATCCGGCGGTTGATCATGCCGGCCTTCAGCAGCGGCGTCGCGTAGGCGACCATCGATGCCTTCGCGATGACCGTCTTGTCGAGGTCGAAGAAGGCCGCCTCCATCGCGGCCACCTTAGGTGCGCCCTCCCTTTCCGCCGACCCACCCCGACCGTCACATGGCGGCCACGGGCGCCGACGGGCCCTTGACCGGCGCCGCGCCCGCCCGTACCGTGCCCCCACCTTCCCCGGGACGCTTCGAAGCACCGCGTACGGGAGTCCTCAGATGCTCGTGTCCTGCTGGTCCGCCAAGGGCGGGTCCGGTGCCACCGTCGTCGCCGCGTCGCTGGCGACGGTGATGGCCCGCCGCAACCCCCACGGGGCGCTGCTCGTCGACGCCGCCGGCGATCTGCCCGTCGCCCTCGGGCTCCCGTCGATCGAGGGCCCCGGCCTCACCGACTGGCTGGCCGCCGGCCCGGCCGTGCCCGCCGACGCGCTCGCCCGCCTCGAGGTGCCCGTGCACCCCGGCCTGCGCCTGCTGCCTCGGGGCGGGCGGCGCCTCGACCACCCCGACCGGGCCGAGGTGCTGGCGGCCCTGCTCGCCGGCGACCCCCGCTCGGTGGTCGTCGACGTGGGCCTGGTCGACCCGCACCGCTCCGAGGGCCCGGCCGCCGAGGTCGCCGCCGTGCTGGCGCGGGCGGGCACCGAGTCGCTGCTCGTCACCCGCCCCTGCTACCTGGCGGCACGCCGGGCCTACGAGCTGCCGCTGCGGCCCTCGGGCGTCGTGCTCGTCGCCGAGCGCCACCGGTCGCTCGGCCGCTGGGAGATCGAGGACCTCCTGGGCGTGCCCGTCGTGGCCGAGGTGCCCTTCGACCCCGACCTCTCGCGAGCGGCCGACAGCGGGCGCCTCGGGCGCAGCGTCCCCCGCACCGTCGAGCGGGCCCTCCGCCGTGTCGCCTGACCGCGGCCCCGCACCGGGGGTCGACGCGCTGGTCGACACGCTGCACCGCGGCCTGCTCGAGCTCGCCGTCCCGGCACCGGGCGCGGCGGCCCCCGCCGAGCTGCGGGCCCTCGCCCGCGAGCGCGAGCCGCTGCTGCCGGCCACTGCGCTCGACACCGTGGTCTCCCGGGTGCGGGCGCGGGTCGAGGGCCTGGGCCCGCTCGAGCCCTTGCTCGACGACCCCTCGGTCGACGAGGTGATGCTCAACGGCGGGGGAGAGGTGTGGGTCGAGCGCCACGGGCTGCTCGAGGCCACCGACCTCGTCGTCGACGAGCCCACCGCGCTCGCCGTCATCGAGCGGATCGTGGCGCCCCTCGGCCTCCACGTCGACCGGGCCAGCCCGTTGGTCGACGCCCGCCTTCCCGACGGCTCGCGGGTCAACGCCGTGGTGCGGCCTCTCGCCGTCGACGGGCCTTGCCTCACCATCCGGCGCTTCGGGGCCCGGCGCGTCGAGCTGGCCGAGATGGCCGGCCCCGGTGTGGTGCAGCTGCTGGGGTGGGCGGTCCGGGCCCGGGCCAACGTGGTGGTGTGCGGCGGCGCCGGTGCCGGCAAGACCACCCTGCTCAACGCCCTCGCCGCCGAGATCGGCGACGTCGACCGCGTGGTCACCATCGAGGACGCCGCCGAGCTGCGCCTCCCGGGCCGCCACGTGGTGCGCCTCGAGGCCCGCCCCGCCAGCGCCGAGGGGGCCGGCGCGGTGCGCGTGCGCGACCTCGTCCGCAACGCCCTGCGCATGCGGCCCGACCGCATCGTCGTCGGCGAGGTCAGGGCCGGGGAGGCGCTCGACATGCTCCAGGCGATGAACACCGGCCACGAGGGGTCGCTGTCCACCGTCCACGCGAACTCGCCGGCCGACGGTCTGCGGCGGCTCGAGACCCTCGTGCTGATGGGCGACGTCGCCCTCCCGCTGCCCGCCGTCCGCGAGCAGGTGCGCTCGGCCATCGACCTCCTGGTGCAGATCGCCCGCCGGCCCGACGGCAGCCGCCGGGTGGTGGCCGTGGCCGAGGTCGTCGCCCGGGGCGAGGTCGGTGGACCGGTCGAGGCGCGCCTGCTCACGGCGGCCGACGGCCGCCTGGTGGCGCTGCCCGAGCGGCCGCCCCGAGCGCCCGCCGCGGGCGAGCCCTCCCCCGGTTGGCTGGAGGCTGTCTCTTATACACATCTCCGAGCCCACGAGACTAAGGCGAATCT
>CAMFLJ010000150.1 GCA_945957335.1 uncultured Actinomycetes bacterium
GAAGTCGGCCGCCTCGGCGATCTCGTCGGCCCGGATCGCCGCCCTCGGCGTCTCGATCATGGTGCCGACCTTCACGTCGAGGCGGGCCTCGTGCTCGGCGAGCACGGCGGCGATCTCCTCGGTGACCCACTGGCGGGTGAGGTCGAGCTCGGCCAGGTTCACCACGAGCGGGATCATGATCTCGACCTGGGGGCGCTCGCCGTGGCCCTGGCGCAGCAGCGCCGCCTCCACGAGGGCCCGCACCTGCATGCGGTAGAGGCCGTCCTTGACGATGCCGAGGCGCACGCCGCGCAGGCCGAGCATGGGGTTCTGCTCGGACCAGAACCGGGCGGCCTCGAGCAGCTCCTCGCCGGCGGCGTCGAGCTCGCCCTTGGCCTGGGCCACCACGAGCTCCTCGATGGAGGGCAGGAACTCGTGCAGGGGCGGGTCGAGGAGGCGCACGGTGACGGGCAGGCCGTCCATGGCGGCCAGCACCTCCTCGAAGTCGGTGC
This sequence comes from uncultured Actinomycetes bacterium, assembly GCA_945957335.1. Classification (GTDB taxonomy): domain Bacteria; phylum Actinomycetota; class Acidimicrobiia; order Acidimicrobiales; family Acidimicrobilacustridaceae; genus CAMFLJ01. The sequence goes on from CAMFLJ010000150.1 coordinate 492, forward strand.
GCTGCACCTCGAGCAGCTCGGCGAGTGCGGCCTGCTCGTCCTCGGGACGGCGGGCGAGGATCATGCGGCGCACGACGGGCAGGCGGTCCTCGGCCAGGAACATGTGCTCGGTGCGGCACAGGCCGATGCCCTCGGCGCCGAGCTGGCGGGCCCGGGCGGCGTCGGGGCCGGTGTCGGCGTTCGCCCGCACGCCGAGGCGGCCCTGGCGGATCTCGTCGGCCCACCCGAGGATGATCGTGAACTCGGCGGGCACGTGGCCCTCGACGAGGCTCAGCTCGCCGCCGTAGACGCGCCCGGTCGAGCCGTCGATCGAGATCCACTCGCCCTCGCCGACGACCACGCCGCCGTCGGTCTCGAACGAGTCGCCGCGCACGGTGATGCCCTCGGCGCCGCACACCGCGGGCTTGCCCCAACCTCGTGCGACCACCGCGGCGTGGCTCACCAGGCCACCGCGGGAGGTGAGCACGCCCTCGGCCACCGCCATGCCGTGCACGTCGTCGGGCGAGGTCTCCTGGCGGACGAGGACGACGCGCTCGCCCCGCTCGACCGCCGCCACGGCCGAGTCCGCGTCGAAGTAGACGCGCCCGACCGCCGCGCCGGGCGACGCGGCGAGGCCGGTGGCCAGCAGCGGCGCGGTGACGTTGCCGAGCTGGGGGTGCAGGACCTGGTCGAGGTGCTCGGGGCGCACCCGCTCGACGGCCTCGGCCCGGCTGAGGCGGATCTTGGGGTCGTCGGTGAGCGCCACCCCGATGCGCATGGCGGCCTCGCCGGTGCGCTTGCCGACACGGGTCTGGAGCATCCAGAGCCGGTCGTGCTCGATGGTGAACTCGCAGTCGAGCATGTCGCGGTAGTGGGCCTCGAGGCGCTCGAGGATGATCGTGAGCTCGGTGTAGGCCTTCGGGAACGCGTCGGCCATCGCCGCCAGCGGCAGCGTGGTGCGGATGCCGGCCACCACGTCCTCGCCCTGGGCGTTGACCAGGAAGTCCCCGTACGCGCCGGCCGCGCCGGTGGAGGGGTTGCGGGTGAAGGCCACGCCGGTGCCCGAGCGGTCGTCGCGGTTGCCGAACACCATCGCCTGCACGTTGACGGCGGTGCCGAGGTCGTCGGGGATGCGCTCGCGGCGTCGGTAGGCCTGGGCGCGAGGCGACTGCCAGCTGCGGAACACGGCCTCGACGGCACCCCGGAGCTGCGCCATCGGGTCCTGCGGGAACGGTGAGCCCGAGTGGGCCTCGACCGCCGCCTTGTAGACGGCGACGAGCGAGCGGAGGGCGTCGGGGGTGAGCTCGGCGTCGGTGGCCACCCCGGCGTCGGCCTTGGCCTGCTCGAGGGGGTCGTCGAACGCCTCGCCCGGCACGTCGAGCACGATGCGGCCGTACATCGACAGGAAGCGCCGGTAGGAGTCGAGGGCGAAGCGCTCGTCGGTGCCGGCGGCCAGGCCCTCGACCGACGCGTCGTTGAGCCCGAGGTTCAGGACGGTGTCCATCATCCCGGGCATCGAGAACGCGGCGCCGGAGCGGACGCTCACCAGCAGCGGGTCGGCGGGATCGCCCAGCGTGCGGCCCATGAACCGCTCGAGGCTGGCGACGTGGTGGGCGATCTCGGCGTCGAGGTCGCCGGGCCAGCCGGACGCCATGAACGAGCGGCACGCCTCAGTGGTGATCGTGAACCCGGGGGGCACGGGCAGGGCCAGCACCGAGGTCATCTCGGCCAGGTTGGCGCCCTTCCCGCCGAGGAGCGCCTTGAGGTCCCGAGGGGCCCGGCTGTGGCGGTGGGCGAACCCGTAGACCCAGTTCATGGCGATCTCGCTTCCTGCGGAGGGCGGTCGCCTCCCGACGCTAGCGATCGCCCTGGCGCCGTGAAGGGCCGTCCGTCCCGAGGTGCGGTGCCGGCCGGACGGTCAGCCGTCGGCGCCCGTGGCCATGAGCTCGTCGAGCAGCTCGAGGTGGCTCGGGTCGAGCGCGTCGTCGAGGTGCTCGGTGTGCACGAGCTCGCCGAAGTGCATGCGCCGCAGCGCGATCCGCAGGGTGATGAGCAGGTGCCGGTACGCGTTGTAGACGACGTAGAAGCCGAGGTCGCGAGGTGTGTAGCCGGTCGCGCTCTCGTAGCGGGTGGCGAGGGCGCCGAGGCGGCCGAGGTCGGGCAGGCCCGGCAGGCCGTAGCGGTGGGCGATCGACTCGAAGTAGGCGTGCATGTAGGCGAGGTACGCCAGGTCCATCTCGGGCGGGGCGACCGCCGCCATCTCCCAGTCGAGGACCGCCACCGTCTCGAAGTCGCGGTACATCACGTTGCCGTAGCGGGAGTCGCCCCAGCTCAGGAGGGGCGGGCCCTCGTGGGCGGGCCAGTGCGCGGTGAGCCAGGCCTCGACCCGCTCGACGGTGGCCGAGGCGCGGCCGTCGGCGATCCACCCCCAGTAGTGGCGCTCATGGGCGAGGTGGCGCTCGAGCGCGGTCTCGCCGGGCCAGTCGTACTGCAGGAACCCGAGCTGGTCGACGTGCCCGGTGGTGACGTGGAGGGCGGCGAGGACGTCGACGGTGCTCTGGTCGAGCCGGGCCCGCTGCTCGGGCGTGGCGTCGAGCACCCAGCCGCCCATGTCGTAGGGCGGGATGTCGGGCGGCACGTCGCCGTCGACGCGCTCCATCACGAAGAACGGCTCGCCGAGCACCGCAGCGTCGGGCTCGACCCAGCGGACCGCCGGCACGGGGATGCCGCTGAGGTCGGCAGCCACCTGCATCACCCGGGCTTGGGCGGGCATGTCGTAGTGCGGGAACACCGGCATGGCCGCCGGGTCGGGGGCGACGCGGGCGACGAGGCGCTCGGTGCGACGCTCGCCCGCCGAGGGATCGGTCCAGGTGGCGTCGAAGAGCAGGGTCTCGCTCGACCAGCCGTTGGCGGCGGGGCTGTCGAGTGGCGGCACCGTCGGCTCGGCGCCCGCGGGCAGCCGGGTGGCCAGCCACGCCTCGATCCGGCGCCGCAGGTCCTCCTGGTCACGGGTGGTCGTCACCGGCGTCTCTGTCGCCCCCGGCAGCTGCTCGTCCGACATCGCGCTCCCCTCCTGTCAGCGGGATGCCGACCCTACCGGGGCACCCTCACCGGGAAAGGTGGTTCCGAGCGTTGCGGATTCCGCACCATCGCGAGCCGGCTGCGGGCACCGAGTCATCGCGGCGTCCAGTAGGCCAGCCCGGTGCCGCCCGGGTAGTCGTCGGCCGGCGGCAGGAAGCGCCAGGCGTCCACCACCCAGTTGGAGTTCCCAACGGAGGGCAGCCGCTCCACCCGCCGCTCGTCCACCCGGGCGAAGAGGAACGGTCCGGCCCACACAGGAGGTTCCGGCGAGACGCCGTACTCGACGCCGTCGACATCGAGGGTCCCTCTCGGAGCAGGACCATCGACGTGACCGAGGATCTCTGCGTACTGGGCACCTATGCGGGCAGTCACGAGGTTCGACCCGGGCAACACCCCACCCGACGTGGCGATGGCCGCCACCGTCGTGCCGTCGGGCGACACGACGGGCTGGCCCCACCGCACGTTCTGGTCGGGTAGCGGCAGCGGACCGCACGCGAGCTCCGCGAGGTCGCACGCACTCACTCCTCGACCGTCCGGGGTGACCGCAGCGAGTGTCGAGCCCTCGACATCCAGGTTCTCGCCGTCGAACGGGATGAGCGTGCGGGTCTCCACTGAGAGCATCAACAGCGCGTCGAGCTCCGCGGCACCGCGGTCGGACGAGCCCACCACCACGAGCACCTCGGCCGACGGCCAGGCCACGACCTCGGTCGCAGGGGCCGTGTAGGTGCTCGACCACTCCGGTTCGGCCGTGTCGTCCAACGCTTCGCGGGTGGTCCCGCCACCGGCGTGCACGAACGCGACCCCGGTGCCGGCGGGCGACCACACCACACGGGTGAAGGGCTTTGGCGCCGTCGCCACCGTCAGCGCGCGGCTCGTGCCGTCGGTCTGGGCGATGCGCACCTCGTTCTGGGTGGCGTAGGCGAGCTGGTCGTCGGTGGGCGACCAGGCGTAGGTGGTTGGGGCCCGGCCGATGCGGTGGCGCTCGGTGCCGTCCCAGCGGCTGACCCACAGGCCGCTCTCGTCGTGGATGGTGAAGGCCACCCACTCGCCGTCGTGGGAGAACGAGACGTTCGAGACCTCTTCGCCCCGGCCGGTGGCCGTCAGCTTCCACACCTGCCCGGTGGGGCCGTCGGCGACGTACAGCTGGTTCTCGATCACCACCGCCATGCGGCCGTCGCCGAGCAGCGAGGTGTCGACGGGGAGGTCCGAGAGGGAGGCGACGACCGGCGACCCGCCGCCGCGGCCGAGCACGAGCAGGCCGCCGACGACGGCGAGCACCACCACCACCACGGCGGCGACCAGCACGGGCCGACGACGCCGGCGTGGGGCGGCGGCCCCGACCGGCACGTAGTCGGGCCGATCGCCTCGGCCGATCGCACCGGTGGCCGGTGCGGTGACGGGCGGCGTGCCGACCTCGACCGGCCGGGCGTCGGCCAGCTCGGCCAGCAGCCCGGTGACCTTCTCCTCGATCGGGCTCACGGCTCGATCACCTCCCTCAGCGAGGCGAGGCCCCGCTTCACCAGCGACCGCACGGTCGATCGACGGCACCCGAGCAGCGACGCGATCTCGTCGTCCGGCAGGTCCATGTGGTGGCGCAGCACGATCGCCGCCCGCTGGCGCTCGGGCAGGGCGGCCAACGCATCGGCGAACTCGCCGAGGTAGGCGGGCAGCTCGGGCTCGGCCGGACGGGGCTCGTGGCGCCGCACGACGGCGGCGTGGCGCTGCTGCGAGCGGCAGGCGTTCACCACGCCGGTGCGCAGGTAGGCGCCCGGGTTGTCGAGGCCGGCCAGCCCATCGGGTCGGCCGGCGACGCGCACGAAGACGTCCTGCACCAGGTCCTCGCAGCCGTCGGCCACGCCGAGCAGCAGGCGCGCCAGCCTCACCAGACCGGTGAACTCGTCCCGGTACAGCGCCTCCAGGTCCGCCACCTGCACCCGCCCCCCGGGTCTCGCCCCCACGCCACTCGCCGCCACACTCCCTACGACGCCTGGGCCCTCCCGCCTGTTGCACCCTCACCGGGAAAGGTGGTTCACAGCGTCACGGAGACCGTGACGCTGTGAGCCAGCCGGCAGGTGTCCGGGTGTCAGGCGAGCTTCGGCATGAGGTAGGCGAGGAGCTCGTCGATCTTCACGCGCTCCTGGGCCATGGAGTCGCGCTCGCGGATCGTGACGGCGTCGTCGTCGAGCGAGTCGAAGTCGACCGTGACGCAGAACGGCGTGCCGAGCTCGTCCTGGCGGCGGTAGCGCCGGCCGATGGCCTGGGTCTCGTCGTAGTCGCACATCATGTGCGGCTGCAGCAGCTCGAGGACCTCGCGGGCCTTCGGCGTGAGCGTGTCCTTCTTCGACAGCGGCAGCACCGCCACCTTGTAGGGTGCCAGGCGCGGGTGGAGGCGCAGCACGACGCGGGTCTCGCCGCGCACCTCCTCCTCGTCGTAGGAGGCGAGCAGGAACGCCATCATCGTGCGGGTGGCGCCCGCGGCGGGCTCGATGACGTGGGGCACGTACCGGGTGTTGGTGGCCTGGTCGAAGTAGTCGAGCTTCTCGCCCGAGTGGGTGGCGTGCTGGGTGAGGTCGTAGTCGCCGCGGTTGGCGATGCCCTCGAGCTCGCCCCAGCCCCACGGGAAGAGGAACTCCACGTCGGAGGTGCCCGACGAGTAGTGGCTCAGCTCGTCGGGGTCGTGCGGGCGGATCCGCAGCTTGTCGGTGGGGATGCCGAGGTTGACGTACCACTCGTAGCGGGCGTTGACCCAGTACTCGTACCACTGGTCGGCTTCCTCGGGCGGCACGAAGAACTCGAGCTCCATCTGCTCGAACTCACGGGTGCGGAACACGAAGTTGCCGGGGGTGATCTCGTTGCGGAACGCCTTGCCGATCTGGCCGATGCCGAACGGCGGCTTCTTGCGGCTCGACTGCAGCACGTTCGAGAAGTTGATGAACATGCCCTGCGCGGTTTCGGGGCGCAGGTAGGCGACGGCGCCCTCGTGCTCCACCGGTCCGGCGTGGGTCTTGAACATCAGGTTGAACTGCCGGGCCTCGGTGAAGGTGTTCTTGCCGCCGCAGTTGGGGCAGGTGGTGAGGTCCTCGAGCTGGTCCTCCCGGAACCGCTCACGGCACTGGCGGCAGTCGACCAGCGGGTCGGTGAAGTTCTTGAGGTGGCCCGAGGCCTCCCAGATGGCGGGCGGCGACAGGATCGAGGCGTCGAGGCCGACGACGTCGTCGCGCATCTGCACCATCGACCGCCACCACGCGTCCTTCACGTTGCGGAGCAGCTGGACCCCGATGGGGCCGTAGTCGTAGGTGGACCGGAACCCGCCGTAGATCTCGGCCGACGGGAACACGAACCCGCGGCGCTTCGAGAGGTTGACGATCTTCTCCATGAGGGAGACGTCGTTGGGCACCTCGATGGGCCGGGGGGCCTCGTTCTCGGTGGCGTCGGGGGACTGGTCAGACATGGCGGGAAAGCCTAGTGGGAGGCCCCAACCTCCCCCGAAGCCGATCCCGGGCAAGATGTCGCCGTGACCTCCCCCCTGCCCACCGGGCCGCCGCCGTCGTCGGGTGATCCCACCGCCGTGGTGGGGCGCCGCTTCCTCGCCGCGATCATCGACATCGGCATCATCTGGGTGTTCGGTGCGATCTTCTGGCTGGTGGCCTCGCAGAGCGCCCCCGGCAGCGCGGTCCTCGCCAACGGCGCCTGCACCGGTCGCAGCTTCTGCACCAACGTCAACGACCGCTACCTCGCCGGCGGACCGCTGGCCGTCCTCACCATCGTGTGGTTCGTGTACATGGTCGGCGTGTTCGTCCTGCAGCGGGGCCTCACCGGCCGCACCGTGGGCACCATGCTCACCGGGGTCGTGGTGGTGGGCGACGACGGCCGACCCCTCGGGGTGGGCAGGGCGCTCGTGCGCAGCGTCGCCGGCATCGTCGACTACGTGCCGTGCTGCGTGCCGCTCGTCGGCATCATCACCTCGGCCACCACGACCGGCCACCACCGGGTGGGCGACATGGCGGCGCGCAGCCACGTCGTGGGCGGTGAGCACCTCGGCCGACCGGTGGTGATCCCCGGCCCCGCCGCTCCCCCGGTGCCGCCCACGCCGGTGTCCTACGCCTACCCCGCCCAGCCGCCGACTCCCCCGGGTGCGCAGCCGCCGGTCATGCCCTTCGCCCCGCCTCCCGCCGCCGCACCCGCGCCGGCACCGGCCCCGGCTCCCGGCGCGTGGAGCGCGCCGCAGGCCCCGACGCCCACCACCCCCGAGGGCGCGGTGTGGGACGAGGAGCGGCGGGCCTACCTGCAGTGGGACCCGGCCCGGGGCCAGTGGCTCCAGTTCGACCAGGCCACCCAGCAGTGGCACCAGTACGACCACGCCACCGGGCGCTGGCGGCCGGTCGAGACCTGAGGCCCGACCGGCGCCGGATCAGCCCGGGCGCTTGTCGAGGGGCGTGATCTCGAGCACACCGGCCTCGATGAGGCGCTGCACCTCGGCGGTGTCCATCCCCAGCACGTCGACGCAGATCTGCTCGGTGTGCTCGCCGAGCCACGGCGCCGGCGCCTCGATCGGGTCGGTCATGCCGGTGGCGTGGAAGGCCGGGCCCTCGAGCATGAGCGGGCCGACGGCGGGCTGTTCGATCAGCACCGGGAAGCCCCGGGCGACGAAGTGCTCGCCCTCGATCATGTCGATCGAGGTGACCATGGCGCCGGCGGGCACCCCCGCGGCCTGGCAGCGGTCGGCGACCTCGAAGCGGTCGAGGCCGGCGGTCCACGCCGACACGATGGCGTCGACCTCGGCCACGTTGGCCCGGCGGTTGGCGAGGGTGGCGAAGCGGGCGTCGTCGGCCAGCTCGGGCTTGCCCATGACCCCGCAGAGGGCGGCCCAGTCGGCGTCGTCGCGGCACGTGATGGCCACCCAGGCCTCGTTGCCCTCGCAGCGGTAGTTGGCGCCCGGCGTGCCGCGCTCGGCGTGGATGCCCCGGGCCCGCACCGAGCCGGGCTCGAGCGACTCGGCGGCGAGCAGGTCGGAGAGCACGCCGGTGACGGCCTCCACC
>CAMFLJ010000151.1 GCA_945957335.1 uncultured Actinomycetes bacterium
CCTCCAGGACGCCTGCGCGGCCCCGACCGGCTGACGGAGCGAGGGCCGGGACGTTGGTCCCTTGACGGTTCGGGGCCCCGGGAGGAGAGTCATCCCACAAGGCAGTGACCGGTCTGGCCGCCACTTCCTCCGCAGCCAATCGCGAACCATCCGGACGTGCCCCGAGCACCCTCAGGTGCCGGCAGCAGCCACCGGGTTCGGCCGCACCAAGGCGCGTGAGGGGGTGGCGGCTCCTTCTTCTCAGCCTGCCTCGCTGCCGACGCCCTCGTCCGTAGGGCTCAGCGCTCCCGGGCGCGGAACTCGTGCAGCGGCACCGAGGTGGCCTTGGTCGTCGACAGCCGCGGGCGGTCGGGCTCGACCTCGGCGAGCGGCTCGCACGCCACCAGCGAGGCGAGCGAGCGCCGGGCGAGCTCCTGGTAGACCCGGATGCCGTTGGCCTTCCACGCCAGGGCGTCGGCGTCGAGCTCCTTGACGACCTTGCCCGGGTTGCCGGCGGCGAGGTGGTCGGCGGGCACCACGAGCCCGGCGGGGATGAAGGAGTTGGCGGCCACCAGGGCCCGCTCGCCGATGTCGGCGCCGTCCATCACCACGGCGTTCATCCCGACCATGGCGCCCGACCTGATCGTGCAGCCGTGCAGCACCGCACCGTGGCCGATGTGGCCTTCGGGCTCGACGGTCGCGCCGGCGCCAGGGAACGAGTGCATGACGCAGCAGTCCTGGATGTTGGCGCCTGCGCCGAGCTCGATGCGGCCGAAGTCGCCGCGCAGGCTGGCGAGCGGCCCGACGTAGGCGCCGGCCCCGACGTGGACGTCGCCGATCAGCACCGCCTCGGGGTGCACGAACGCCTCCGGGTGCACCACCGGCACCACGCCCTCGATCGACCAGAACCCCACTGCCTCTGCTCCCCTGCTCGACGGCGACCGACCACCCGATCAGACCACACCCCGACCCTCACCGGCTCACGTCCTCAGGTCATGCCCGACCACGCGAGCCAGCGAGGAAGGAGGTGGGAGGAAAACGGAATCTCCGTTTCGCTTGGGGGTGGGGACCGCCGTACCCTCACCACCGGATGGACGAGACGGTGCCCGGGCCCGTGCCCGACGACGACGACGCCGGACCGGTGTTCGTGCTCGAGGAGGCGGAGGACGCCTTCCTCGACGGCGACCGCACGGCCGAGGTCGGCACCATCCGCACCGCGCTGCGCCACCGTGACTTCCGGGTCATGTTCCTCGGGATGTTCGCGTCCAACACCGGCACGTGGATGCAGAACGTCATCGTCGCCGCCATGGCCTGGAACATCACCCACAGCGCCTGGTTCGTCAGCCTCGTCGGCTTCGCCAACCTCGGCCCCCAGCTCCTGCTGGCCGTGGTCGGCGGCGGGCTGGCCGACACCTTCGACCGGCGCAAGGTCATCCTCTGGCTCAACGTCGAGCAGCTCGTCGGCTCGCTGCTCCTGGCCTGGATCGCCCTCAGCCCGAACCCGTCGAAGCCCCTGCTGCTGTTCGCCGTCGCGTTCATAGGCACCGGCGCCGCGCTGCAGTCGCCGGTGTTCCTCTCGCTCACACCTACCCTCGTCCCCCGCAAGGACCTGGCCGGCGCCGTGAGCCTCAACTCGGTGAGCATGAACGCCTCGCGCGTCATCGGCCCGGCCATCGGTGGCGTGCTCTACGCGCTCATCGGCCCGTCGTGGGTGTTCCTCGGCAACGCCGCCACCTACGTGTTCATCATGATCGCCATCGTGCGGATCACCGTGCCGGTCGTGCCGAAGCACGACACCGGCGAGGGCCAGGTCAGCCGCCTCCTGGGCGGGTTCCGCTACGTGCTCGCGGAGCCGGTCGTGCGCCGGTGCGTCGCCACCGTGCTTGTCTTCTCGTTCTTCTGCATGGGCTTCATCACCGTGATGCCCGCCATCGCCGACGACAACCTCGGTGTGGCGTCGAAGAGCACCACCTACGGGTTCCTCTACGCCGTGTTCGGCCTGGGCGCCATGGTCGGCGCGCTCTCGATCGGCACCTTCCTGGCCGGCCGGTCGCTCGAGAAGATCGTGCGGGTCAGCCTCCTGGGCTTCGCCGCGGCGCTGGCCACCTACTCGTTGCTGCGGTCGCCCGTCCCGGCGTTCCCCGTGGGCTTCGTGCTCGGGTTCTTCTACTTCGCCGCGGTCACCTCGCTGGCCACCGTCTTCCAGAGCCGCCTCGACGACTCCGTGCGCGGCCGCGCCAGCGCGGTGTGGGTGATGAGCTTCGGCGGCACCGTGCCCATCGGCGGCCTGGTGGCCGGCCAGTTCGTCGAGCTCACGTCGGTCACCGCCGTCGTGCTCGCCGGGGCAGCGGTGGCCGTGGTGCTGGCCTGGTACTGCGACCTGCGCCCACCCGAGCAGCGCACCCCGCGCCGGCGCACCAGCGCGGCGCCCGCCCCGACCGCGGGCTGAGCTACCCGGAGAGCAGCGCCTCGGCGACCTTCTCGAGCCCGGCCACCCGGCTGCCCTTCACCAGCACCGCGTCGCCCGGCCCGAGCGGGCCGAGCGCCTCGATGGCCGCCTCGGCGTCGGGCACGGCCGCCACGCCGTAGTCGGCGGTGCCGACGGGCACGAGCTCGACCCCCAGCTCGGCAGCCACCACCGCGATGCGCCGGTGCTGGGCCGGGCCCTCGTCGCCGAGCTCGGCCATGGGCCCGAGCACGGCGCGGTGGCGGGAGGCGTCGAGATGGGCGAGCGCCCGCAGCGCGGCCTCCATGGAGGCCGGCCCCGCGTTGTAGGCGTCGTTGAGCACTCGGGCCCCCGAGGGCGCGGTGCGCAGGTCCATCCGCCACGGCGAGAGCTCGCTCAGCTCGAGCCCGGCGGCCACCTCGTCGATCGGCACGTCGCACAGCAGTGCGACCGTGGCGGCGGCGAGCGCGTTGCCGACGTGGTGCACGCCCCGCACGCCCAGGTGCACGCCGGTGGAGCCCCACGGTGACTCGAGGGTGAAGCGGGCCCGCAGGTCGGGGCCCAGCTCGACACCGGTGGCCCGGACCTCACCGTCGTCGCCGCCGTAGAGGATCGAGCGGGCCTCGGTGACGCCGGCCATGGCGGCCACGCGGGGGTTCGCTCCGTTGAGCACCGCCACCCCGTCGGGCGGGAGCGAGGCCGGCAGCTCCGCCTTGGCCCGGGCGATGGCGTCGAGGTCGCCCATCAGCTCGGCGTGCACCAGCTCGACGGCGGTGACGACGGCGATGGTGGGCCGGGCGATGTCGCACAGCCAGGCGATGTGGCCCGCGCCGCGGGCACCCATCTCGACGACCGCGACGTCGGTGGCATCGTGAGCGTTGACCAGCGTGAGGGGCACGCCCAGCTCGTTGTTGAAGCTCTTCTCGCTGGCCGTCACCACGTGCACGCGGCCGAGGGCCGAGGCGGCGAGGTCCTTCGTGGAGGTCTTGCCCACCGAGCCGGTGATGCCCACGACCCGCTCCCCCAGCTTCGTGCGGGCGTGGGCGCCGAGCAGGGTGAACGCGGCCGTGGTGTCGGCCACCGAGATGGAGGTGATGCCCTCGACCGGCTCACGGGAGGTGAAGGTGGCGGCGGCCCCTGCGTCGCGGGCGGCGGGGATGAAGTCGTGGCCGTCGCGCTCGCCCGCAACGGGGATGAAGAGCTGGCCCGGCCGCACCAGGCGCGAGTCGATGGCGGCCCCCTCGACCTCGACGTCGGGGCCCACGAGCGTGCCGCCGACGACGCGGGCGATCTCCGAGGCGCGGAACTTCACGGCCGTCACCGTACCGGTCGCCGGGGGCGCCTCCGGATGGCCCTGAGGCCCGCGACCGGCCGACTACCGTCGCAGCCGTATGGCGACCACCCCCGAGCGCACCTCGTCCACCTCCGGCCCCGGCCGGGTGCGGCTGGTCGTGCTCTTCGGGGGTCAGTCGGCCGAGCACGACGTCTCCCGGGTCACCGCCCGCCACGTCCTGGCCGCCGCCGACCCCGAGCGCTACGACATCGTCCCCGTGGGCATCACCCGCAGCGGCGAGTGGGTGCGCGCCGAGGCCGCCATCGAGGCCCTGGCCGCCGGGGCCGACGCCCTGCCCGAGTCGCTCGCCGTCGAGGGCCCGTCGCTCGACCCGCTGCCCGCCCTCGAGCAGGCCTCGGGCCCGGTGGTGGTGCTGCCCCTGCTGCACGGCCCCATGGGCGAGGACGGCACCGTGCAGGGGCTGCTCGAGGTGGCCGGCGTGCCGTACGTCGGCTCGGGCGTGCTCGGCTCGGCCATGTCGATGGACAAGATCGCGGCCAAGCAGATCGCCGACGCCAACGGCTTCGCCCAGACGGCGTGGCGCGGCCTGCACCGCGACGACCTGCTCGGCCCGCTCGACGCCGACGGTCCCGGCACCGTCGACGCGGCCACCCTCGACGACGCCGCTGTCGCCGCCCTGATCGACGCCCTGCGGTTCCCGATGTTCGTGAAGCCCGCCAACATGGGCTCCTCGATCGGCGTCTCCAAGGTGCGCGACGCCGCCGAGCTGCGCACCGGCCTGGCCGTCGCCCTCGACCACGACGAGTGGGTCGTCGTCGAGGAGGGCGTCGTCGCCCGCGAGATCGAGGTCGCGGTGCTCGGCCACACCACCTCGCCCCGGGCCTCGGTGCCCGGCGAGATCGTGCCCGGCGCCGACTTCTACGACTACGACGACAAGTACGCCGACGGCACCGCCGACCTGCGGGTGCCGGCGCCGCTGCCCGCTGACGTCACCGAGGAGGTGCGCGAGCTCGCCTGCCGCGTGTTCCGCGCCTACCGGGCCGAGGGCATGGCCCGCGTCGACTTCCTCTACGAGGAGGGCGGGCGGGGCCTGCTGCTCAACGAGCTCAACACGATCCCGGGCTTCACGCCGATCTCGATGTACCCGATGCTGTGGCAGGCGTCGGGCCTGCCGTACCGGGCGCTGATCGACGAGCTGGTGGGCCTGGCGGTCGAGCGTCACGACAGGGTCCAGCGCCGGCGCTGACCTGCCGATCATCTCTTTGCGATGACCGACGAGCGCTCCGACACGACCGTTCTGATGGAACGGCTGGCGTTCCCCGACTGCCCCCGGTGGCACGAGGGCCGCTTGTGGTTCTCCGACACCCACGACGGCCGGGTGTGGGCGATGACCGAGGAGGGCCAGGCCGAGCCGATGCTGTCGGTCGACGGCCGCCCCGGTGGGCTCGGCTGGCTCCCCGACGGCCGACTGCTGGTCGTGTCGATGAAGGGGCGGGCCCTGCTTCGGCACGATGGTGACCGGCTCACGACCGTGTGCGACCTCAGCCGCTTCTCCCCGCACGCCTGGAACGACCTCGTGGTCGCCCCCGACGGGCGGGCCTACGTGGGCGGGCACGGCCACGACGTCGAGGCCGACGACGAGCTGGCCGGCGCGCCGCTCGTGTGCGTCGAGCCCGACGGCGAGGCCTGGGTCGTGGTCGACCGGCTGCTCTTCCCGAACGGCATGGCGGTGGTCGACGGCCCCGGTGGCCGCACGCTGCTCGTGGCCGAGACCTGGGGCCAACGGGTGTCGGCCTACGACCTGCTCGCCGACGGCTCGGCGGCCCGGCCCCGGGTGTGGGCCGACGTGCGCCCCAACGTCCCCGACGGGCTGGCGGTCGACGCCGAGGGCGCGGTGTGGGTGGCCGACCCGGTGCTCAAGGGCCTGATGCGGGTGATCGAGGGCGTCGGTGCCGTGCAGTGGCTCTCCACCGGCGACCGGGGCGCGTTCTCGTGCGCCCTCGGCGGCAGCGACGGACGCACGCTCTACGTGTGCACGTCGGGCACCTCGAACCCGGCCAAGACGGTGCGCGAGCGCAGCGGCCGCATCGAGGCCGTCCGCGTCGACGTCCCCGCACTCACCTACGCCTGACGACCCCCAGCTGGCTCGGGACGTCACGGAAACCGTGACGCTGTGAGCCAGCCCGGTCAGGTCGGGGCGACGAGGGCGGAGTGGAGGAAGGCCAGCAGCTCGCGGCGGCGGGCGACGGTGGAGCGCAGGGTGGGCTCGATGCCCACGGCGCGCAGCACCTCGACCTCGGTGGCCACGCCGAGCACCGTGGAGTAGGCCGACACCAGCACGAGGGCCGGGTCGCTGCGGCGCATGCGCCCGGCGTCCATCTCGTCACCGAGGAACCGCTGGGCCCGGGCCACGAGCGGCTCGAGGTTCTGGGCCACCCGGGTGCTGGCCGGGGCGCCGAGGCGGCTGACCTCACGGACGAGGCCGAGCAGCTCGGGCCGGCGCAGGGCGAGGCGGAACACCGAGCGCACCAGGGCGTCGATGCGGTCCCAGCCCGGGCCGGCGCCCGAGAGCGCGGCGTCGAAGGTGGCGGTGAGGTCGATCGAGGCCCGGTCGATCACCGCGTCGAGCAGCTCGGCCTTCGACGGGTGGTGGTAGAGGATCGTCTGCTTGGTGATGCCCAGCTCGCCGGCGAGGTGGTCGAGCGAGGTGGCCTCGAAGCCCTTGGTGCCGAACGACTGCAGGGCCGCGGCGAGGATGCGCTCGTCGGTCTCGCGCGCCTTGGCCGCCCGCACGCCGCCACCGCGCCGGGGCGGTGCAGCGCGCCCGGTGGCCCCGTCGGGAGTACGGTCCTGCACCGAGGCGCGAGGGGCGGCTTCGGGGGTCACGTGGGCGATGCTAGACGCTTCACTTACCAAGTGGTAGACAATCCGCCGTGATCCGTGAGGCACTGGCCGGCAAGCGGCTGTTCATCACCGGCACCACCGGCTTCCTCGGCACCAACCTGCTCGAGCGGCTCCTGCGATCGGTGCCCGACTGCGAGATCGTGCTGCTCGTCCGGCCGGGCAAGCGCTCGACCGTCGACCAGCGCGTGAAGCGCGAGATCCTCAAGAACGACGCCTTCGACCGCCTCCGCGCCGACCTCGGCAAGGACGGCTTCGAGGAGATGGTCGAGCGCCGCCTGTCGGCCGTGGCCGGCGACGTCGGCCGCGACGGCCTGGGCCTCGACGAGAAGGGCCGGGCCGTGCTCGCCTCGTGCGACACGGTCATCCACTCGGCGGCCACCGTCAGCTTCGACTCGCCCCTCGACTCGGCGGTCGAGGTCAACCTGATGGGCCCGACCCGCATCGCCGACGTGCTCAACGACATGGGCGTCACCCCCCACCTCGTGGCCGTCTCCACCTGCTACGTCGCCGGCAACCGCCGCGGCTCGGCCCCCGAGCAGCTCGTCGACGAGAGCCCCTTCTTCGTCGACGTCGACTGGCGCCACGAGGTCGAGGGCGCCCGCCGGGCCCGCCGCGACGCCGAGGCCCAGAGCCGCACCCCCGAGATGCTCGCCGGGTTCCGCGAGAAGGCCCGCAAGGAGCTCGGCGCCGCCGGCGGCCCGCTGCTCTCGGAGAAGACCGAGTCGCTGCGGGGCAAGTGGGTGGCCGACCGCATGGTCGAGGCCGGCCGCGCCCGCGCCGCCTCGCTCGGCTGGCCCGACGCCTACGCCTACACCAAGGCCCTCGGCGAGCGGGCGCTCGCCGACAACCGCGGCGCCGTGCCCGTCAGCATCGTGCGCCCCTCGATCATCGAGACCGCCCTGGCCGAGCCCCGACCGGGCTGGATCCGCGGCTTCCGCATGGCCGACCCGGTGATCATCAGCTACGCCCGCGGCATCCTCAAGGAGTTCCCGGGCGTGCCCGAGGGCATCGTCGACGTCATCCCCGTCGACCTCGTGAGCGCCGCCATCATCGCCGTGGCCGCCAAGGGCCCCGAGCCCGACATCGAGGTCGTGCAGGTGGCCTCGGGCTCGCAGAACCCGCTGCGCTACCGCCGCCTCGTCGACCTCGTCTCCGACTGGTTCGCCGAGCACCCGCTCTACGACGCCAAGGGCCAGCCCATCGTGGTGGCCAAGTGGTCGTTCCCCGGCCGCGGCCGGGTGCAGGGCCAGCTGCTGCGGGCCCAGAGCCTGCTCAACCGGGCCGAGGGCGTGCTCGGCTCGCTCCCCCTCCGGGGCAAGCAGGCCGAGTGGAGCGCCGGGCTCGAGGAGAAGCGCGAGGAGATCGACCAGGCCCTCGGCTACGTCGAGCTCTACGGCGCCTACGCCGAGTGCGAGGCGGTCTACGGCCTCGACCGGCTGCTCGCCCTCTGGGACGCGCAGACCCCCGACGACCAGCGCGACTTCTGCTTCGACCCCCGCGTCGTCGAGTGGGACAGCTTCACCACCGACATCTTCCTGCCGTCGGTCGTGCAGCAGTCGCGCGTGCGCACCACACCGGGCGGGCGCACCGGGCCCACCCGCGAGGAGCGCCTCCGCAAGCAGGTCCTCGACCCGCAGCGCCAGCTCGCCGCCTTCGACCTCGAGAACACGCTGATCGCCTCGAACGTGGTGGCGAGCTACGCGTTCCTCGCAACCCGCCGCCTGCCCCCCGACCAGCGTCTGCGCTTCATCGCCCAGACCCTCGTCGAGGGCCCCTCGCTGCTCGCGCTCGACCGCAAGGACCGCAGCGACTTCCTGCGGATGTTCTACCGGCGCTACGACGGCGCCCCGGTCGACCAGATCGCCGAGGACTCGG
>CAMFLJ010000152.1 GCA_945957335.1 uncultured Actinomycetes bacterium
CCACCCGCCTGGCCTACCTGGCCGAGTTCGCCGCCATGCAGCTCCAGCCCCTGGCCCACCTGGTGCTGATCGACGCCAAGTCGCCGGTGTCGTTCTTCGCTTACCCGGGCAAGGAGAGCGACCTCGTGCCCCCGACCTGCACGGCGCACCCGCTCGCCCTGCCGGCCGACGGCCTCGACGCGGTCGACGCCCTCGAGCGGCTCGCCGACGCGCTCGGGGCGCCGGCCTCGGTCGACGTGGCCGTGGGCGCCCGGCCCGACCGACCGACCGGGGCCCTCACCAGCGAGTCGTTGGCCGCCGCGGTCGGCGCGACCCTGCCGGAGGGCGCGATCGTCAGCGACGAAGGCCAGACCTCCGGGTTGTTCCTGGCCGGCGCCACCGCCGAGGCGCCGCCCCACTCGTGGCTGTGCCTCACCGGTGGCGCCATCGGCCAGGGCATGCCCGTGGCCTTGGGTGCGGCGGTGGCCGAGCCCGGGCGCCGGGTGCTCAACGTCGAGGCCGACGGCAGCGCGCTCTACACGTTGCAGTCGCTCTGGAGCCAGGCCCGCGACGGCCTCGACGTCACCACCGTGATCTGCAACAACCGCTCGTACTCGGTGCTCAACATGGAGCTGCAGCGGGTGGGCGCCGACGCCGTCGGGCCCAAGGCGCTGGAGATGCTCGACCTGCACCGCCCCGACATCGACTTCGTGGCGCTGTCGGAGGGCCTCGGCGTGCCGGCCGTGCGCGTCGACACGGCCGACGACCTGACCCGCGAGCTCGAGCGCTCCTACGCCGAGCCCGGCCCGCGCCTCATCGAGGCCATGGTGCCGCCCATCCTCTGACCGACCCACCCGGGGCCGTGCCACCATCGGGGCATGGCGACGAAGGGCGATGGGCCGAAGCTGCTGGCCGGCGACAACCCGCAGATCCCGAAGGGCGACGGCGACGCGCCGGTGCAGGCGTACCTCGACGCCGTCCCGGGCTGGAAGCACGGCGTGGTGAGGCGCCTCGACGAGCTCGTGGTGCAGGCCGTCCCCGGCGTCACCAAGGCGGTGCGCTGGAACTCGCCGTTCTACGGGGTCGAGGGCCAGGGCTGGTTCCTGAGCTTCCACTGCTTCACCCGGTACGTGAAGGTCACGTTCTTCGCCGGTGCGCAGCTCGAGCCGCCGCCGCCGGAGGGCTCGAAGGAGCCGTCGGTCCGCTACCTCCACGTCGACGAGGACGGCATCGCCGACGAGGCGCAGCTCCTGCGTTGGGTCGGCCAGGCCGCCGCCCTGCCCGGGTGGGACGGCTCCTGACACGGCCCTCGGGGCGGCCGCGCAACCGAGCAGGAACGGAGAAGCCCCCGGGCGCGCCGTTCCGTTACGTTGCGCCCGACAGCCGATCGCAAGGGGTTCCGACATGGCGTACGAAGTGGACTGGAAGGACGTCTCGACCGTGGGGCTCGAGTCGTCGCCCGTGGCCGAGGCCCTCGCTGGGCTGCGGGCCAACGAGGCCCGCTACTTCCGCAACAAGTACGACGTCGCCTTCGTCACCGTGCCCGCTGCCGAGGCGAAGGACAGCCTCGACCGGGTCACCCGCATCCTCGCCGACGAGCGCGACATCGTGATCTCCACCCCCGCGCTCGAGGTGGCCGAGGTCGAGGTGCCCGGGATCCGCTGGACCCACGTGTTCTACGAGAGCGGCCTGGGCGTCAACGTGCTGTGGCCCGAGGACGACCCGAAGAAGCGGGCGGTGGGCTTCAAGCTGTCGGACGGCATGGACGTGCCGCCCGAGCTGGAGGAGAAGTTCAAGTTCGCCCGGCAGAAGTCGAAGCTGGCCGGCACGATCCGCGGCTCCTACTTCGTCATCAAGGGCGACTACTGACCCCCTCGACGGGCACTCCTGCTCCGGCCTGACGGCGGCTGCGGGATACTGGCGGCCGCGGCGGCCGCACGGGGTGGCCCCGCCGACAGGGGGAACCGATGGGTCGGCTCGACGGCAAGGTCGCGATCGTCACCGGTGCGGGAGGCGGGATCGGGCGTGAGCACGCCCTGCTCTTCGCTCGCGAGGGCGCCAGCGTGGTGGTCAACGACATCGGCCTGCGCACCGGCGCCGACGCCGCGTCGGTCGTCGAGGAGATCACCGACGCCGGTGGCACCGCCGTGGCCAACACCACGTCGGCCACATGGGACGGAGCCGAGTCGATCGTCGCCGACACCGTCGAGGCGTTCGGCCGGGTCGACATCGTGGTGAACAACGCCACCGCCGGTGCGATCAACGACCTGTGGAACTTCACCGAGGAGGAGTGGGACCGCACCGTCGGGGTCAACCTCAAGGGCTACTTCGCCATGATCCGGGCCGCCGCCCCGCACCTGTGCCGCCAGGGTTCCGGCGCCATCGTGAACACGTCCTCGGGCTCGGGGTTCGGCCACCCGGCGATGATCGCCTACGCCACCGCCAAGGAGGGCGTGGTCGGGCTCACCCGCACGGTCGCCAAGGAGCTGGGTCGCTTCGGCGTGCGGTGCAACGCCATCCGGCCCTTCGCCACCGGCGTGTCGACCGCCGAGTACGCCACCAACACCGGCCCCTGGATGCAGGTCATGCAGCTCACCATGGGCCCCGAGCCGGGCGTGCTGAGCCCTCCGCGGTTCGACCCCGAGATGTTCCCTCCCCGCAAGATCTCGCCCATCGTCGTGTGGCTGTGCACCGACGCCGCCGCCAACGTCACCGGCCGCACGTTCCACGTCGGCGGCGACGAGGTGGCGCTGCTCTCCGAGCCGAAGCCCGAGGTCGCGGTGCACCAGGCCGGTGGCTGGGACCTCGACGGGCTCGATGCCGCTGGTCCGGAGGTGCTCGTGCGCGAGCTCACCAACCCGTTCGGGCTCGACGACTTCCCCGACCTCAAGGTCTTCCCCGGATAGGTGGCCGCTCACCTCGACGTCGACGACGCCATCACCGCGGAGACGGTGCGCAACGCGCTCGCCATCGCGGTCGAGGAGGCGAGCATCGTGGTGGTGCGCTCGTCGCACAGCGCCTTCATCCAGGAGGGCGCGGACGCCTGCGCCGCGCTCCTCGACGACCAGGGCCGGCTGGTGGCCCAGTCGGCCTCACGAGCCTGATGCACGGCGCCAGCCTGCGGTGCTCGCTGCCGTCGCTGCTCGAGGACCACCCCCTCGACACCATGCGCCCCGGGGACGTGTTCGCCATGAACGACCCGTTCCGGGGCGGCATCCACGCCAACGACATCGTGATCTTCCGGCCGGTGTTCGCCGAGGGGCGGCCCCGCTGGTTCGGGGGCACGCTGATCCACGTCGCCGACGTGGGCGGCGCGGCCGCCGGCGGCCTGGCCGCGGTGGCCACCGACACCTTCGCCGAGGGCATCCTGCTGCCACCGGTGCGGCTGTACGCCGAGGGCGCCGAGACCGACGTCATGCGCATCATCGGGCGCAACAGCCGGGTGCCCGACAAGGTGCTCGGCGACGTGAAGGCGCTGGTGGCCGGGGCCCACACGGTCGCGCGCCGGGTCGAGGCGCTGGTCGAGCGCTACGGCGCCGACGGCCTGGCCGCCTTCGTCGAGGGATCGCTGGCTTACGCCGAGCGGCGCACCCGCCAGGAGATCGAGGCGCTGCCCGACGGCACCTACCGGGGCTCGTTCACCATCGACACCGACGGCATCTCCGAGCGCACCTTCGACGTCGCCGTCGCCGTCACCGTCGACGGTGACCGGGTGGTCGTCGACTTCGACGGCACCTCGCCGCAGTCGGGCGGGGCCATCAACTCGTCGGTGTCACAGACCACCTCGGGCGTGATCTTCGCCGTGCGCTGCTTCCTCGACCCGTCGATCCCCATGAACGACGGGTGCTTCCGGCCCATCGAGGTCCGCCTCCCGCCGGGCACCGTCGTGAACCCCTCGCCGCCGGCGGCCTGCGGCGGGCGCATCGTCACCGTCGCCGCCGCCATCGACGCCATCCTCGACGCCCTCAGCGGCTGCCGGCCCGAGCACGGCGTTGCCCCCAGCGGCCTGGTGCAGGTGTTCACCCTCACCGGCGTCGACGACGACGGTGCCCGCTGGATCACCCTGCTCTACGAGTTCGGCGGCATCGGTGCCCGCACCGGCAGCGACGGCCCCGACGCCACCGGCGCGTTCTTCCTCGGGGGCCGCTCGGTCATCCCCCAGATCGAGCCGCTCGAGGGGCAGTACCCCTTCGTGGTGCGCCGCTCGCGGCTGCTGCCCGACTCGGGCGGCCCGGGCCGGTGGCGGGGCGGGCTCGGGGTGGAGACCGAGATCGAGCTGCTCGTCGACACGGTCGTCGGCGTCCGAGGCGACCGCCTCGAGGTGCCCCCGCCGGGCGCCCGTGGGGGAGAGCCCGGTCGGCCCGGCGGGTGGGAGCTGCGCCGCGGCGACGGCACCGTCGATCGCCTCGGGTCGCGCCAGAGCGGCGTGGAGGCGAAGGCCGGCGACGTGTTCGTGCTCCGCACCTCGGGCGGCGGCGGGCTCGGACCCGTCGCCGAGCGCTCACCCGACGACGTGCGGGCCGACGTGGCCGAGGGGCGCGTCAGCCCCGAGGGCGCGGCACGCGACTACGGCGTGGAGGTGGCGCGGTGAGGTGTTTCGCGGGGGTCGACGTGGGCGGCACGTTCACCGACGTCGTGCTCGGCACCGACGACGGCCGCACGTTCGTCCGCAAGCTCCTCACCACCCACGCCGACCCGCGTGACGCCGTGGTCGAGGGCCTGCGGCTGGCGTTGGCCGACGCCGGCGCGGCGCCCGACGACCTCGTCCGCATCGTGCACGGCACCACGCTCGCCACCAACGTGATCCTCGAGCGCAAGGGCGGCCGCATCGCCTTCGTCACCACCGACGGGTTCGGCGACCTGCTCCGCCTCGGTCGCGACGCCCGCGTCGAGGACGACCGCTACGACCTCTGGTTCACCACACCGCAGCCACCCGTCGAGCGCTCGCTCACCTTCGAGGTGGCCGAGCGCACCCTGGCCGACGGCACCGTGCGGCAGCGCCTCGAGCCGGCCGAGGCCGACCGCGTGGCCGCCGGGCTCGCCGCCGCCCGGCCCGATGCCGTGGCGATCTGCTTCCTGCACGCCTACGCCGACCCCGCCAACGAGGCCGCCATGGCCGAGGCCTGCCGCCGGGCGCTGCCTGGCACGTTCGTGGCCGCCTCGTCGGAGGTCTGGCCCGAGGTGCGCGAGTACGAGCGGGCGATGACCACGTTCATGTGCGCCTACGTGGGCCCGGTGATGACCACCTACCTCAGCGGCCTGCGCCAGCGCCTGGTCGACCTCGGCATCGCCTGCCCCGTCGAGGTGATGGAGTCGAGCGGCGGCGTGATGTCGGCCGAGGCGGCGTCGCGCCGGCCCGTCTACACCGTCGAGTCGGGCGGGGCCGCGGGCGTGGTGGCGGCCGGTGCGCTCAGCCGGTCGCTCGGCGCCGACCGCGTGCTCTCGTTCGACATGGGCGGCACCACGGCCAAGGCCGGCATCGTCACCGACGGCGCTCCGGGGCTCACCCACGACTTCCAGATCGGTGGCAAGGGCAGCTTCGGCGGCACCCGCCCCGGCACCGGCTTCCCGGTGAAGATCCCCGTGGTCGACCTGGCCGAGGTGGGGGCCGGCGGCGGCAGCATCGCCTGGGTCGATCCCGCCGGCTCCCTGCGGGTGGGTCCGCGCTCGGCCGGCTCGGTGCCGGGCCCGGCCTGCTACGGGCGGGGCGGCACCGACGCCACCGTCACCGACGCCAACCTGCTGCTCGGCTACCTCAACCCCGACGGCCTGGCCGGTGGGGTGTCGCTCTCCCGGGCGGCGGCCGAGGACGCCCTCGGCCGCGCCGTCGCCGAGCCGCTCGGCGTCGACCTGGTCGACGCTGCGTGGGCCGTGCACGAGGTGGCCAACGCGGCCATGGCCGCCGCCATCCACGTGGTCACCGTGCAGCGCGGCCTCGACCCCCGCGACTTCGTGATGGTCGGCTTCGGTGGGGCCGGGCCCATGCACGTGGCCCGGCTGGCCCAGTCGTTCGGGATCGCGACCGTGGCCGTGCCGTGGGCCGCCGGTGTGGCCTCCGCCCTCGGCCTGGTGAGCGCCGACCTGAGCGTCGACCGCGTGCGCACCCGGGTGACCGCCCTCGTCCCCGAGGAGGCCGACGACGTGGAGGCCCGCTTCGTGGCGCTCGAGCAGGAGTGCCGGGCCGAGCTCGGGGCCGAGGGCCGCACCACGGTGGCCCGCTCCGTCGACGCCCGCCACCGCGGCCAGGCCCACCAGATCACCGTGCCCCTGCTCCCCGGGGCGGTCACGGCCGCCGCCGTGCCCGAGCTGATCGAGCGGTTCCGCGAGCACTACCGCGACGCCTACGGGGTGCAGCTCGACACGCCGGTCGAGCTGGTGAACCTGCGGGTGCGCCTCACCCGGCTCGTCGAGAAGCCGCCTGCCCCGGTGGCCGGTGCGCCCGTCGCCGGCGGCTCGCAGGTCGGCACGCGCCCCGCCCGCTTCGCCGACGTCGGCACCGTCGAGGCTCCCGTCCACCGGTGGGAGCGCATGGGCCCCGGCGACTCGCTGGTGGGCCCGTGCCTGGTCGACGGCACCGACACCACCGTGGTCGTGCCCCCGGGCCACCGGGCCGAGGTCGACGCCCGAGGTGACCTGGTTCTCACCGTCGAGGGGTGACGACGGCTGCTCCCGTGTGGCAGCGTCGCCGGATGGGAGCGACAGAGGACATCTACACCGAGCCCGAGCTCGACCCGGACACGCTGGCCAACCTCGGCCCGCTGACGGGCCTGGCCGGCATCTGGGAGGGCACCGCGGGCGTCGACGTGCACCCCATCGCCGGGGGCACCGAGAGCGCCAGCTACACCGAGCGCTACGAGGCCCAGCCGATCGACCCGCAGACCAACGGGCCGCAGTGGTACTACGGCCTGCGCTACCACGTGCACATCAACCGGCCCGGCGACCCGGAGACCTTCCACGACCAGGTCGGCTACTGGCTGTGGGAGCCCGCCACCGGCACGGTCGTGCACAGCCTCGCCATCCCGCGGGCGCAGACGGTGATGGCCAGCGGCCCGGCCGCCGCCGACGACCGGCGCTTCACGCTGCGCGCCGAGCTGGGCTCGAACACCTACGGGATCTGCTCGAACCCGTTCCTCGACCTCAACTTCCGCAGCACCGCGTTCGAGATCACCGTCGAGGTGCACGACGACGGCTCGTGGTCCTACGACGAGACGACCACCCTCGTGATCCCCGGCCGGCCGGCGCCCTTCGCCCACGTCGACCGCCACGTGCTGCGCAAGGTGGCCGAGCCCACGCCCAACCCGCTGGCGCGCTGAGGGCCCGGACGTGCGACGGGGGCGCCGCCGTGGCGACGCCCCCGTCGGGCAGTGCGTGGTGCGGTCAGGCGATCAGGGAGCCGACTCGCGGTTGGCGTCGAGCTTGGCCCGCTCGAGCGCCGGGCCGGTGACCTTCGCCGCGATGCGCGGGTCGCAGGTGTAGGTGTTGGCCTCGGCCGGGCTCACCCGGACGTAGGTCGTGCCCTGCATCTTGAGGATCATCCCGCACTGGCTCGGCAGGTTCTCGCCCGGGTTGGCCTCGGCGTGCAGCCCGCCACCGGTCCAGGAGGTGACCTTGTCGAGCTGCTCGCCCACGCAGGCGCGGGTGAGGTTCGAGCCACAGGCCTTGGCGGCGGTGGCCCACAGCAGGAACGCCGAGGCGCTCTGCTCGCCGAGCTGGTTGACGTCGCCGCCGTACTTCTTCATGACGTCGAGGTACTGCTGGGTGGCCGGGTTGTCACCGGCCTCCTCGAGCGGCGTGTACGACTCGCGGATGTAGACGTTGTCGGCGAAGCCGGACGTGTTCCAGTCACGGAAGTTGGTGTCGTAGAAGTTGGCGTCGACGTACCAGATGGGCTTGAACCCGATCTGGTCGGCGGCGGTCAGCGCGTTCTCGAAGTTCGGGTACGGGCTGCCGACGAAGTACACGATCTCGGCGCCGCAGTCCTTCAGCTTCTGCACGAAGGGCTTCCAGTCGGCCTCGCCCTGGATGTTGTACTGCTGCGGGCAGTCGAGGAACGTGTAGCCGAGGTCCTTCCAAGCCGCCTCGACCTTGTCCTTCGAGTCGATGGTGGCCGAGTAGTTGCCGAACATCGACGCCGTCTTGGCGGTCTTCTCGGGGAACTGGTCCTTGAAGTACAGCGCTGCGGTGGCGTTGGTGTAGTCGGCCGGGATGGGGAAGGGCTCCCACTTCAGCGGCGCGTTGGCGAACTGCGGGCTCACCGCGTAGCCGGCCACCGACGGGAGGCCACAGCCACGGCGGGTCTGCTCCTGGGAGGCGTCGAGCGAGAAGCCTTGGCCCACGAGGAAGAAGTCGCTCTGGCAGGCGTCGATCATGGCGTTGTTGACGTCGAGGATCTTGGCGTCGTGGTAGTTGCCCTTGATCTGGCGCCCGTTGATGCCGCCCTGGTCGTTGCACCAGGAGATCATCGCCTTCATGGCGTCGGACATCTGGTG
>CAMFLJ010000153.1 GCA_945957335.1 uncultured Actinomycetes bacterium
CTCCTCTCGGGCGTGAACGCCGGCGACGCCGATCGCCTCAGCGTGGCCGCCGGCGCCGCCCAGCTGGCGGCCGCCGCCCGGCGCAGCCCCAGCCTGATCGCCGGGCTGCGGGCCCAGCAGCAGGCCGCCCTCGACGCCGGCTCCGATCCCGACGCCCCCGTCTTCCACGGCATCCCGGTCGGCACCCAGACCCTCACCGACCTGCTCCTCGCCCGGCTCACCGGCGCCGGCCACCCCGTGCACCTGTCGTGCCCGGTCGAGTCGCTCGAGCGCGACGGCGGGCGCTGGGCCATGCGCACGCCGCTCGGCCGCATCGACGCCGACCGGGTGGTGCTGTGCACCCCGGCCCCCGTGACCGCCCGGCTGGTCGCCGACCTCGCCCCCACCGCGGCCGAGGGCCTGGCCGACCTCGAGTACGCCTCGGCCGCCATGGTCACCCTGGCCGTGCCCCGCGCCGCCGTCGGCCACCCCCTCGACGCCAGCGGCTTCCTCGTGGGGGCCGCCGACCGGCTGCCCACCCTCACCGCCTGCTCCTGGGCCTCGGCCAAGTGGGCCCACCTCGACGACCCCGACGTGGCGGTGCTGCGGGTGTCGGCCGGCCGCTACGGCGACGCCGGCGCGCTCGAGCTGTCCGACGAGGCCCTCGTCGAGGCGCTCGTGGTCGACCTCGGCACCACCATGGGCCTCACCGGCACCCCGGTCGAGCACCGGGTGACGCGCTGGTGGGACGGCCTGCCGCAGTTCCGTCCGGGCCACCTCGCCCGGGTCCGGGCCTGGCGGGCGGCGGTCGACGACGGCGCCCCCGGGGTGGTCCTGGCCGGGGCCGCGTACGACGGGCTGGGCCTGCCGGCGTGCGTGCGCCAGGGCCGCCAGGCCGCCGACGCCGTCCTGGCCTGAGCACCCGTCCGGGCCCGCGACAGGCCCCCACCGGCGACCGCGCAGCGCGCGCGGCCGGTGTCCTCACGCGGTGCGGACGCGCGCCCGCACGGGTCGTTCCGACACCTCCGGGCGCCCCGGACGGCGAAAAATGTTCAGGGTGCGTGACCAAGGGGTGACAGGCATCGGCGCCCCGATATGTGACGATCGACACCCTGATTGTTGCGTTCGCGTTGCGTCGTGCGGTCACCTCTGCAACGCTTTCGCAACAATGTTCACGGAACGTACTCATCCGACCGGCCTCCGTCTCCGCCGGGCCCTCACCGGGCTGTGCCTCCTCGGGGTGTCCCTCACCTCGGTAGCCGCGCTCCCGGCGACCCCGGCGTCGGCCCAGGTCGCCGACGGCGGTGGCGACCTCGCCGCCGCCCGCCAGGTCGCCGAGCGCCGCGCCGCCGAGCACCGCCGCCAGTCCGAGATGACCAAGGAGCGCACCGACGCCTTCCTGGCCGACCTCGCCGCCGCCGCCCAGAGCGCCCGGGTCCAACCCGTCATCGACAAGGCCCACACCGGCATCGGCCGCCCCTACGTGCGCGGCGCCGCCGGGCCCAACGCCTTCGACTGCTCCGGCTTCACCCGGTGGGCGTGGCAGGCCGCCGGCGTCGACCTCCCCCACTACAGCGGTGCCCAGTGGGCGATCACCCAGCACATCGCCGTCGACGACCTCCAGCCCGGCGACATCGTCTTCTTCTGGGGCCCCGGTGAGCGCGGCGACCCCAGCCACGTCGGCCTCTACATCGGCGACGGGCAGATGATCCACGCCCCCGGCTCGGGCCGGTCGGTCCGGGTCGAGAGCATCTGGTACTGGCAGGGCGCCCGCGTCGCCGCCGGTCGGGTCGGCTGACGCCATGACGGTGAGCGTCGTCGAGCGAACGGCCCAGGGCCGCGCCCGGCGGCTGCTCGTGCTCCTCCCCGGCTACGGCGACGAGCCCACCGTCTTCACCGACCACCTCGCCGCCATCGACCCGCTCGGCGAGTGGCAGGTCGCCGTGGTGCGGCCCCCGATCGCCACGCCCGAGGGGCCCGCCTGGTTCCGGGTCGACGACGACGGGCCGGTGGCCGACGACATCACCGCGGCCATCGAGCACCTCTGCACCACCTGCACCGAGGCCATCGACCGTCTGGGGCTCGACCCCGACGACATCGTCCTCGCCGGCTACTCCCAGGGCGGGGCGATGGCGCTGGCCACCGCCACCGACCCCTCCATCCCGGTGCGGCCCGGCGCGGTGGCCGCCCTCGCCGCCTACCTCCCCCACCGGGCCTCCGACCAGGACGCCACGCTGCTCGCCGGGCGACGGGTCCTCGTGGCCCACGGTGCCGACGACGAGATCGTCGACGCCCTCCTCGGCCGCAGCGCGGCCAAGGTCCTCGAGCGGGCCGGGGCCGAGGTCACCTGGACCGAGGTCGACGGGGGCCACACCCTCCACCCCCACCTCCTCGCCGCCCTCCGGGAGTGGCTCGGCACGCTGCCCGCCCCTGCCACCCCCTGAGCCGCCCGCCCCTCGACCGCCCGGGCCGTGGGCTCAGCGCAGCGACCAGGTCGGCGAGGTGCCCGTCCGCCAGCGTGAGAGGCGGACCTCGGCCTCGTGCTCGGCCCCCGGTGACGCCGTGCGGTTGGCGACCGCCCACGCCGTGACCCAGAGCTCGTAGGTGTCGACGAGCACCTCGAACCCCACCCACCCGCGCGGGTCGGCGCCGTAGGCGGCCACGACCTCGTCGAGCACCAGAGGGTCGGCGCCGTAGCGGCGAACGGCCACGACCTGGGGGGCGAGGTCGACCGACGCCGGCCCCCATCCGGCCAGCTCGAGGTCGGCCAGCACCGGGCCGTCGGGGCCGGGCACCACGTTGTCGCGGTGGAGGTCGCCGTGGACCACCGCGGCACCGAGCGGATCGTCGTCGGGCGCCGGCCAACGGTCGGCGAGGTCGGCGGCGGCGTGGCGCAGCGTGCGCAGGTCGGCGGCCGTGGTGGCGCCGACAGCCTCGGCCCGGTCGAGCTCGGTCCGCACGGTGGCGAGCGGTTCGTGCACCGGGACGCCCGCCGGGGGCCCGCCGGCCGAGCCGAGGCCACGGGTGCGGTCGTGCAGGACCCGGGCCAGGCGGGCGACGTCGCCCGGCCCCGCCGGCGCACCGACCGGGGGCACCCACCCCCACACCGTCAACGGGCCGGCGTCGGTCGGGATCGGCTGGCCGGCCGGGCCCACCACCGCCACGGCCGGCACCTCGGCCCGGGCGAGCACGGCGGCCACCTCGACCTGGCGGCGGGCGTCACCGGCGCGGGCGGGCTCGTCGACGCGGGCCAGCGCCGGCACCGCGGGCAGCCCGACGAGAACCGCCGAGCCGGCCCGCCAGATGCCGGCGCCGTCGACGTCGAGCCCTGCGGCTCCCAGGTGCTCGACGACTGCGGCCAGGGCCCGGCGCTGGCGCCGGTCGTCGGGGGCGCGCAGCGGCCCGGGGCGCTCACCTGAACCATCCACGGCCGCGATCCTCGCACCGATCCCCCGGCCGTCCCGTGCCCGGCGACCCTCGGTCGACGCCGTGCGCCGCCCGATCTGACCGGCGACCCGTGCACGGGCAGGATGGTGCGCGTCGCCGCCCCCGACGACGCGACACGGAGCCCCCGATGACCACCGAGCCTCCCCCGACCGCGACCGAGCCGGCCGACCCCGCCCCGCAGCCCACGGCGCGAGCCGTGCCGCCGCCGCGGACCGACATCTACTTCCGGATCCGGCGCTTCGCTCCCGTGCTGGTGGTGCTGTTCTGCGCCGGGATCCTCGTGGTCATGGCCGTGGTCCGGCCCTTCGCGTCGCCGCCGTCGGCGCCCGAGCTGCAGAGCCCGCTCGTCGGCTCCGGCCTCGACCCGGCCGCCGCCTACGTCGTGATCCACAACACCGGTGGCAACGACACCCTCGTGGGCGCCTCGACCCCCGCCGCCGGCTCGGTCGAGCTGCAGCAGCGCGAAGGCCAGACCGACACCGACCCCGGCGTGCTCGTCACCGTCGACCAGATCGCGGTGCCCGGCTACGAGGACACCCGCCTGCAGCCCGGTGCGGACCAGCTCCTGCTCGTGGGCCTCGTGCGGCCGCTCTCGCCCGGCGACACCATCCAGCTCACGCTGCAGTTCGACCGGGCCGGGTCGGTGACCGTCGACGCCGAGGTGGCCACCTACCTCGACATCGCCGACCGGCTGCTGCCGCCCCGCCTGGTCATCCCGGGCCAGGACGGCAACCCCACCCAGCCCGGCCAGGTGGGCGGCCAGTAGGCCCGATCGCGCGGGCGGCGCTCAGGCGTCGCCGTCGACGCCGAGGAGGCGCCGCTCGGCCCGCCGCTCGCGATCGGTCCAGCGCCCCACGATCGGACCGAGCACGGCGAGGCTCAGCCACGACCAGCGCGCCAGGGTGCCCGACACGAAGATCGCCATCGGGATCGACAGCAGGAACACCGCCGTCGGCAGCGACTGGTCGATGAAGGCGAGGCGGGCCTCGGTGCGGGTCGGTGGGTTGCGGAAGAGGCGATCGCGCCGGGCCACCAGGTAGAGCACCGTGGCCATCGCCGAAACGATGGCGACGTTGGCCGCGTACACGATCGTGGTGATCTCGATCGGTGACGAGCCCTCGTCGCCCAGCGCGTCGGTCGTGAACGGGATGAGCGCCACGAAGCCGAGCATCGCCACGTTGGTGACGATGAGGTTGGGACTGAGGGTCTCGAGCGACGACACGAACCGGTGGTTGCCCCACCAGTAGGACGCCACGATCGCGAACGAGATGCCGAACGCGATCACCTGGGCCCCGACCGCGTCCCACAGTGAGCTCCAGCTCTGCCAGGCACCCGGGCCGGGGTCGATGGTGGTGACCAGCAGGGTCATCGACAGGGCGAAGGTGGCGTCGAAGAACGACAGGGTCCGGCCGAACTCGTTCTCGTCCCGCTGGATGCGCCGGTCCACCGGTGGATGTTCGCACCGGCGCCGGCCCGCGCAGCGGACCACCGGGCGTCCCCCGGCAGGCGCCCACCGCGTGCATCATGGCGCCGTGCCGAACCTCCGCCTCCCCCGGCTGCCGTCGCGCGCCGGGACGGCGCTGACCGCGGTGGTCGGGGGCCTCTGCCTCGCCGCCTCGGTGCCCCCGTGGGGCTGGTGGCCCCTCGCGTTCGTCGGCGTCGCCCTGTGGGACCGGCTCCTGGCCGGCGCCCCGGCCAAGGCCCGGTTCCTGCGCTCGTGGCTGCTGGGCGTGTGCTGGCTCGGGCCGGCGATGCTCTGGATGTTCGACCTCACCGCGCCCGGCTACCCGGTGGCCGTCGCCGTCTTCGGTGCCTACGTCGGCGTGGCCGGCCTGGCCGTGCCGGGCCGCGCCGACCGGTCGTGGGTGCGGTGGCTGGCCGTGCCCGGCGCCTTCACCCTGGCCGAGGCCGCCCGCTGGACGTTCCCCTTCGGTGGCGTGCCGCTCGCCACCACGGCCATGAGCCAGGCCGCCGCGCCCCTCGGTCAGGTCGCCCGGGTGCTGTGCGCGATCGGCGTGGTGTTCTTCGTCGGCGTCGGCGGCGTGGCGCTCTCGGCCGCCTACGAGCGGCGATGGCGCTGGGCCGCGGGCGCAGCCGCGGCGGTCGTGCTGGCCTCGGCGCTCGCGGTGCTGGCCCCCTCGGGCCACGACCTGCGCCCCATCGAGGTCGCCATCGTCCAGGGTGGCGGAAAGCAGGGAACCCGGGCGGCCAACACCGACGCCCGCGAGGTGTTCCAGCGCCACCTCGACGCCTCCGCCCTCGTGGTGCCCCCGGTCGACCTGGTGCTGTGGCCCGAGAACGTGGTCGACGTCGAGGGCCCGATCTCCACCCACACCGAGGGCCAGAAGCTCTCCGCCCTGGCCCGCTCGCTCGACGCCACCGTCATCGCCGGCGTCACCGAGGGCGAGGGGCCCGAGGAGTTCGTGAACGCGTCGGTCGTGTACCTGCCCGACGGCACGGAGGCCGGCCGCTACGAGAAGGTGCGGCGGGTGCCGTTCGGCGAGTACGTCCCGTTCCGGGGCCTGATCGAGTCGATCGCCGGGAAGGGCGCCGGGCTGCCCGAGCGCGACGCCCGGGCCGGCACCGGGCCCGCGGTGCTCGACACCCCGGTCGGCCGCGTCGGCGTGTCGATCTCGTGGGAGATCTTCTTCACCAACCGGGGCCGCGACGCCACGCTCCACGGCGGCCAGATCCTCCTGAACCCCACCAACGGCTCGAGCTACTGGCTCACCCAGGTGCAGACCCAGCAGGTCGCGTCGAGCCGGCTCCGGGCGATCGAGTCGGGGCGCTGGGTCCTGCAGGCCGCGCCGACCGGGTTCAGCGCGGTGGTCGACCCCGACGGCCGGGTGATCGCCCGCACCTCGATCTCCGAGCAGGCGGTGCTGCAGGAGGTCGTGGCCCTGCGGGACGGCGACACCATCGCCACGGTGATCGGCCCGCTGCCGGTGGTGGTGCTCTCGGCGCTGATGGTGGCCCTCGCGTGGCTGCTCGAGTGGCGGCGTGGCCGCCGCCGGGACGAGGTCGATGACGCCGGGCCGTCGGTCGCCTAGAGCTCGACGAGCACCGTGGTGGGCCCGTCGTTGACGAGCGCCACCCGCATCATCGCCCCGAAGCGGCCGGTGGCCACCGTGGCCCCGAGGTGGCGCAGGTGGGCCACGACCTCGTCGACCAGCGGCTCGGCCACGGGGCCCGGTGCCGCGGCGGTCCAGCTCGGCCGGCGGCCCTTCCGGGTGTCGCCGTAGAGCGTGAACTGGGAGATGACGAGCAGCTCGGCGCCGCACTCGTCGGCCCCGACGCCCATGCGGCCGTCGGCGTCCTCGAAGAGCCGCAGGGTCCAGAGCTTCGACGCCATCTTGTGGGCCGTCGCCGCGTCGTCGTCGTGGGTGACCCCGAGCAGCACGCAGAGGCCGCGGCCGACCGCCCCGACCACCTCCCCGTCGACGCTGACCGACGCCTCCGACACCCGCTGCACCACCGCTCGCACGACCGCCGGTCTACCAGGGCGACCCGGCCCCGCCGGCACGTGCCGCTCAGGGAACGGCCGCGACGTGCCGATGCTTGGTGCTCACGGCGAGAGAACCACCGCACACGGGAGACGAAGCACACATGGAGTGGCGAGCCGCGCCCGGCGTCGACGTGTCGATGCCCCGATCGCTGAGCGACCTCGGCGTCCCCGAGGCCCTGGTGCACGACATCGTGCTCCGACAGGCCGTCACCATGGGCCGCACGTCGACCCTCCAGCTCAGCAACCGCCTCGCCGTCGGCCCCGGCCTGATGACGAAGGTGGTCGAGGACCTCCGGGACCTCCAGTTCCTCGAGGTCACCGGCATCGACGGGCGCAACTACCAGCTCGCCCCCACCGACGCCGGGCGCCGCCAGGCCAAGGACCGCATGCAGCTCTCGCGCTACGTGGGCCCCGTGCCGGTGAACCTGGAGGCCTACACCGCCACCATCCGGGCCCAGCAGGCCTCGCCCCGCATCGACCTCGAGGCCCTGAAGCAGGCGTTCTCCGACCTCGTGGTGAGCGATCAGCTCCTGCGCGAGCTCGGCCCCGCGGCCATCGCCGGCGGTGCCATGTTCCTGTACGGGCCCCCCGGCACCGGCAAGTCCTCGATCGCCGAGCGACTGCTGCGGATCTACGGCGACCTCGTGCTCGTGCCCCACGCGGTCGAGGTCGACAGCCAGATCATCAACGTGTTCGACCCGGTCGTGCACAAGCCCGCCGAGCAGCAGCCCCCCGGCATCGACCGCCGCTGGGTGCTCTGCCACCGACCGTGCGTGATCGTGGGCGGCGAGCTCGGCCCCGAGATGCTGGACCTCAAGTACCAGCGCGACAGCGGCACCTACGTGGCCCCGCTCCAGATGCAGGCCAACAACGGCATCCTCGTCATCGACGACTTCGGCCGGCAGGCCAACCTCACCCCCGAGGCCCTGCTCAACCGCTGGATCGTGCCGCTCGACCGCCAGAAGGACCACCTCACCCTCGACCACGGCGTGAAGTTCGACATCCCGTTCGACGCCAAGATCGTGTTCTCGACCAACCTGCAGCCCGAGACCCTCGGCGACGAGGCGTTCTTCCGGCGCATCCAGTCGAAGGTGCTGGTGCCGTCCATCACCGACGACATGTTCGACGAGGTCCTCCGCCGGGTGTGCGCCGCCCAGGGCGTGGCCATCGTCCCCGGCGCCCCGGAGCACCTGCGCCGCACCAGCCGCGAGCTGGGCGACGGCGACCTGCGCCCCTACCTCCCCGCCGCGGTGTGCAAGATCCTGCGCTCGATCTGCTCGTTCGAGGGGCTCGAGCCCGAGCTGAGCCCGACGATGATCGACCGGGTCGCCCACCTCTACTTCACCCACACCGACGACCGGGGTGGCGACGTCGCGGTGGCCGCCGGCCCCCGCCGCCGGGTCACCATGCCCAGCGGCTCGGAGGAGGCACCCGCGCACCGCCCGAGCGCCCCCGTCGCGGCCCCCCAGCCCGCCTCGGCGGCCGCTCCCGCCGCGGTGATGGCCAGCAG
>CAMFLJ010000154.1 GCA_945957335.1 uncultured Actinomycetes bacterium
CCCACACTATCCTCTTCGTCGGCAGCGTCAGATGTGTATAAGAGACAGGCCGACGTCGGCGAGCCCGAGGACATCGCCAACGTGTGCGCCTTCCTGCTCTCCGACGACGCCCGCTGGGTCACCGGCATCACCATCGACGTCGACGGTGGCCACCACCTGCGCGCCGGGCCCGACTTCACCTCGTTCATCGAGCCGGCGATCGGCGCCGACGCCCTGATCGCCAAGGCCCCGCCGCTCGGCAGCTGAGGTCCGAGCCGCGGCATCGCCGCGGTGCTTGGCAGTGATCACGACCCGCCACCCGCAACTACGGTGGCGGGTCGTGCCGCGCCAGGGCGGCACCGCCGTCGGCCGCGACGTGGAGGGTGATCACCGGTGAAGCTGGGGCTGTTCTTCGATCTGCGCAACCCCGAGCCGTGGGCCGCGCCCTGGGCCGACGTCTACGCCCGCAACCTCGAGCTGGTCGAGCGGGCCGAGCAGGGCGGGCTGGGGTCGGTGTGGTTCACCGAGCACCACCTCTTCGCCGACGGCTACCTCCCTCAGCCGCTCACGTTCCTGGCCGCGGTGGCCGCCCGCACCCGCACGATCACCATCGGCACCGCCGTGCTGCTCGCCGCCCTGCGGCCCGCGCCGCTCGTGGCCGAGGAGGTCGCCGTCGTCGACCAGATCTCGGGCGGGCGCCTGCAGCTCGGCATCGGCGCCGGCTACAGCCCCCGCGAGTACGACCTCTACGACAAGGACCTCTCGAAGCGCTACGGCCTCACCGACGCCGCCGTCGCCGAGATCCGACGGCTGCTCGACGACGGCGTGGTCACCCCGCCCGCCGCCCAGCGGCCGTTCCCGATCTGGCTCGGCTACCAGGGCCCGCAGGGCGCCCGGCGGGCGGGCCGGCTCGGCGTCGGGCTGCTCAGCCTCGACCAGCGCCTGCTCGAGCCCTACCGCGAGGGGCTGGCCGAGGGCGGTCACGACCCCGCCGCGGCCCGCACCGGCGGGATGCTCGACATCGTCGTGGCCGACGACCCCGAGCAGGCGCTCGCCCGGATCCTCCCCCACTTCCTCCACCAGGCGAACACCTACGCCGAGTGCGCGGTGGCCGGCACCGACGTCGAGCCCCGGGTGCTCACCGCCGAGAAGGTGATGGGCCGCAGCACGGTGCCGGGGCAGATCCCCGGCCTGCGGGTGATGACCCCCGCCGATGCCGTGACCGCCATCCGCGAGGCCACCGCCGGTGCCCCGGTCGAGCACGTCTACTTGTGGGCCAGCGTCGCCGGCATGCCCGGCGACGTCGTCGACCGCCACGTGGAGCTGCTCTGCACCGAGGTCGCGCCCGCGCTGCACGCCTGAGCGCGCCACCGGCCCACCCGGTCGGGGACGACCCGACGAGGTGAGCCGGTGGTCGAGCTGCGCCGCGGCCGCAGCCGCGGGCTCGGCGGACCGGGTGGGATCAGCCGGGCTGCGACACCCGGTTGGCGTCGAGGTGGGCCTGGTCGACCACCGCGCCCGTGACGTTCACGACGTAGCTCGGGTCGCAGTCGTAGGTGCCCGCGCCCTCCGGGTAGTACCGGGTGTAGGAGGTGCCGCTGAGCTTGAGCACGAGCCCGCAGTCCGGCGGCTTGTTGCTGGCCGGGTTGGTCGGGGCGTGCAGGCCGCCACCGGTCCAGTCGGTGATGGTGGCCAGGATCTGCATCACG
Source organism: uncultured Actinomycetes bacterium (assembly GCA_945957335.1). Classification (GTDB taxonomy): domain Bacteria; phylum Actinomycetota; class Acidimicrobiia; order Acidimicrobiales; family Acidimicrobilacustridaceae; genus CAMFLJ01. The sequence continues at coordinate 1,689 of CAMFLJ010000154.1, forward strand.
CAGGCGCTGGTGAGGTTCGAGCCGCACGCCTTGGCGCCGGTGGCCCAGAGCAGGAAGGCCGAGGTGGCCTGCATGCCGAGCTGGTTCACGTCGCCACCGTTGCCCTTCACGATGTCGAGGTACTGCTGGGTGGCCGGGTTGACGTCGGCCTCCTCGAGCGGGATGAAGGCCTCACGGACGTAGACGTTGTCGGCGTTGCCGTTGGTGTTCCACTTGGCGAACGACGTGTCGTAGAAGTTGGCGTCGGTGATCCAGATCGGCTTGTAGTCGATCTGGGCGGCGGCATCGAGCACGTTCTCGAAGTTCGGCGTGGGCGAGCCGGTGAAGTACACGGTCTCGGCCCCGCAGTCCTTGAGCCGCTGCACGAAGGGCTTCCAGTCGGACTCACCGGCGATGCTGTACTGCTGCGGGCAGGGCAGGAACGTGAACCCGAACTGCGGGTACGACGCCAGCACCTTGTCCTTCGTGTCGATCGTCGATGCGTAGTTGGCGAACATCACGGCCGACTTCTTGATCTGCTCGGGGTACTGCTTCTGCATGGCCGCCGCGATCTCGACCGGCGTGTAGTCGATCGGGTTCGGCACCGGCTGGATCATCAGCTTGGCGTTGGCGAACGCCGCGCTCACCGAGTAGGTCGGCACCGACGCCAGGTTGCAGCCGAGGCGCACCTGCTCCTGGCCCGAGTCACCCGACCAGCCCTGGCCGACGAGCATGAAGTCGGTCTGGCAGGCGTCGGTCATCACGTTGTTGACCTCGAAGATCTTGGCGTCGCCGTAGTGGCCCACGATCTCCCGGCCGTTGATGCCGCCCTGGGCGTTGCACCACTTGATCATCGCCCGCATGGCGTCGCTGAGCTCGTGGCTCAGGCCCGGCGCGGCCTGGTAGCCGGCGTCGTCGCCGAACCCGATGGTGATCGAGGTGTCGGTGACGCCGAGCTGCGTGGCGCCCTTGGCGTCGCCCGGGCCGCACGGCGAGGCGAGGGTGCCGAAGGTCTCGCCGCTGGCGGCCTCGGTGGTGCCGCCGTTGCCGCTGCCACCGTCACCGCCCGACCCTCCGCTGCGCCCGCTGCCGCAGGCCACCGCGAGGAGGCTCAGCACCGCCACCACGGCGACGACGAGCGTCCGCTGCCTCGCGCCGACTCCCGCCCTGCTCCGCCCTGCTCGGCCGACGGCGTGCTCGCTCGTGCGCATCTGGATCCCCCCGGGTCGTCTGCGGTCGACGGGCGCCGCCGTTCGGGCGGGGAGCACCGGAGACCGAGATGTGACGTCAGTCACTGCGGGCGACCCTACCCACGACCCGTGCCGGCGACAAGGAACCGTCGGGCCCCGGGCGCGCCCCTGGCCCGCCCGGTCGGGGATCCGACGTCCGGGCGGGCCAGCAGGCAGGGGGGACCTCAGCGGGCGAACGCCGGGGAGGTCGCACCCTCGGGACGGCCGGCGATGGGCACCGCGACCTCGTCGACCGTCGGGCCCCACACCGCAGCCTCGGCCTTGAGGGCGTCGGCGTCGAAGCCGTAGAGGTCGATGGCGTTGCCGCCCAGCATCTTGGCGGTGTCCTCGACGGGGCAGCCCTCGAAGGCCCAGCGCAGCGCCTCACGGGTGTAGGGCCAGGTGCCCTCGTGGTGGGGGTAGTCGCTGGCCCACATGACGTGGTCGGTGCCGAGCACCTCGCGGGCCGCGGCGACCTCGCCCTTGCCGGGGAAGCTGGCGGCGAACCACACGTTGCGCTTCACGTAGTCGCTCGGGGCCATCGGCAGGACCTCCTCGGCGGGGAAGCCGAGCTCGCCGACGCGGCCGGTGTCGCGCATCTCCTGGTGGAAGGTGTCCCAGGCGGTGAGCATGGGCGGCACCCAGGCGCAGCCCTGCTCGGCCAGCACGTACTTGAGGTCCGGGAAGCGCTCGAACACGCCGCTGAGCACGAGGTGGGTCATGCCCCGCTTCGAGTAGAAGGTCGTCTCGGCGAGGAACATGAAGGTCGAGGACGTGTAGTTGCCGTAGCTCGGCGAGCCACCACCGGAGTGCTGGTTGACCACCACGTCGTTGGCCTGGGCGGCGGCCCACAGCTTGTCGTACACCGGCGAGTACAGCGGCTCGATCTGCTTGGCGTCGTCGGGCACGGCCGGGAGCAGGATGCCGCCCTTGAGGCCGTTCTCGGCGGCGAACTCGATGTCCTTGACGGCCTCGTCGAGGTCGTTCAGGAACACCTGGGCGACGCCGGCGCGCAGCTCGGGGGCCTGGCTCACCCAGTCGACCATCCAGCGGTTGTGGGCGCGGATGCCGGCGAGGCGGCGGCGGTAGTTCTCGGCGTTCGGCGGCGGGGTGAGCAGGGCGCCGGTCGGGAAGAACGGGGGCACCGTGTTCGGGAAGGTGACCTCGGCGACCACGCCGTCGGTGCGCTGGTCGCTGATGCGGAGGTCGCTGTCCCAGTTGCGGGTGCGGCCGTCGTCCTGGAGGTCGCGGAACGGGTTGCGGTACTTGTCGCGCCAGGCGTCGAACTCGTCGCGCCACTCGGGGTCGAGGTAGTCGCGGTACTGCTCCATGCTCCCGCCGGCGTGGCTGTCGGTGGAGATCACGACGTAGCGGTCGTTGTCGGTGATGGCGTCGGTCACTGGTGGCTCCTGGCGTCGTCGACCGGCACCTCGCCGGCGTCACGGAGCAATGTACTTGGCAATGCCAATTACATTTCAGGGTCCAAGGTCCCCTTCTCGACGAGCCCGGGACCGGCGGTAGGGTGCCGCCCGTGAGCCGCCAGGACGACCTCCGCGACATCGACCTCGCCTTCACCCGCGTCGGTCGGATCGGCCGGGGCCGCGCCGCCACGCGCCTGCGGGCCGAGGTCAGCGGCGTCGACCTCACCAACGCCGCCGTCGGCGTGCTGGGCGCCCTGCACAAGGGCGGCCCGATGCGCGCCACCGCCCTCGCCGAGGCCGCCGACACCGAGGCCCCCCTGGTGAGCCGCGAGCTGCGCAACCTCACCGCCGCCGGCTACGTCGAGACCAAGCCCGACCCCACCGACGGGCGGGGCCGCATCGTGTCGCTCACCCGCAAGGGCCGCACCACCTACGAGCGGTTCCGGGCCGGCGCCGACCGCATCACGGCCCACGCGTTCCGCGACTGGGACGACGAGGAGATCGCCCAACTGCGCGCCTACATGCAGCGCGTGGTCGACGACTTCTCGAACCCGGGCCGTCCCGACTGAGCCGCCCGAACCCCGCCGCCCCCGGCTAATGGGCGCGCATTACCACGCCGGTCGACCGCGGCTATCCTCCACCGTGCGGCGCCAGGGGACGGCACCGCGTTCCGGGAGGTGAAGGTCATGGCCGAGCACGATCTGGTGGTCCGCGGCGGCACCGTGGTCGACGGCACGGGCACGCCCCGGCGCGTCGCCGACGTGGCCGTCTCCGACGGCGTCGTCACCGAGGTCGGCCGGGTCGAGGGCACGGGCCGCACCGAGTTCGACGCCGACGGCCTGGTGGTCGCACCCGGCTGGGTCGACATCCACACCCACTACGACGGCCAGGCCAGCTGGGACCCCACCCTCAGCCCCTCCCCCTGGCACGGCGTGACCACCGTCGTCATGGGCAACTGCGGCGTGGGCTTCGCCCCCGTGAAGCCCGACCGCCACGAGTGGCTCGTCGCCCTGATGGAGGGCGTCGAGGACATCCCCGGCACCGCCCTGCACGAGGGCATCACCTGGGACTGGGAGACCTTCCCCGAGTACCTCGACTCGCTCGGCGCCACCCCCAAGGCCATCGACGTCGGCGCCCAGGTGCCCCACGCCGCCCTGCGCGGCTACGTCATGGGCGACCGCGGCGCCGACCACGCCGAGGTGCCCACGCCGGAGGAGATCGAGCGCATGGGCCGCCTCGCCGCCGAGGGCATCGAGGCCGGCGCCCTCGGGTTCACCACGTCGCGCACCGTCGCCCACAAGTCGATCGACGGCCGCCACACCCCGAGCCTGACCGCCACCGCCGACGAGCTGCTCGGCATCGCCCGGGCCATCGGCTCCACCGGCAAGGGCGTGTTCGGCGTCGTCGCCGACCTCGACGACCTGCCCGCCGAGTTCGCGCTCATCCGGGCCATGGCCGAGACCGCCCGCCGGCCGCTGTCGATCACCACCCTCCAGCGCCCCGGCCACGAGGTGCACGCCTACCGCGACCTGCTCGACCTCGTCGACGCCGCCAACCGCGACGGCGTCGAGATGCGCAGCCAGGTCGCGGCCCGGCCCGTCGGCCTGCTCCTCAGCCTCCAGGGCACGGTGCACCCGCTGCTGATGTCGGCCACCTACCAGCAGCTGAAGGACCTCCCCCTCCCCAAGCTCGTGGCCGAGCTGCGCACCCCCGAGGTCAAGGCCCGCATCCTCGACGAGCTCGCCGCCCCCGGCGCCAACCTGCTCGAGCGCATGACGCCGGCCTTCGCCCTCGGCACGCCGCCCCGCTACTTCCAGGAGCCCTCCGAGGCCATCGACCTGGCCCGCGCCTACGACGTGCTGCTCGAGGGCGACGGCACCGGCATCGTCTACGTGCCGGTCATGAACTACGTCGAGGGCGACTCCGCCGCGGTGCGCGAGATGCTGCTGCACCCCCGGGCCGTGCCCGGCCTCGGCGACGCCGGCGCCCACTGCACGATGATCTGCGACGCCAGCTTCTCGACCTACCTGCTGCAGTACTGGACCAGGGAGGCCCCCGAGGACCAGCGCCTCGACGTCGAGTGGGTCGTCAAGCAGCAGGCCGCCGCCACCGCCGCCACGGTCGGGCTGCGCGACCGCGGCGTGCTCGCGCCCGGCTACCGCGCCGACCTCAACCTGATCGACCTCGACCGGGTCGGGATCACCACCACCGAGATGCTCCACGACCTCCCCGCCGGCGGGAAGCGGCTCGTGCAGCGCACCCAGGGCTACGAGGCCACCGTCGTCGCCGGCCAGGTGATCCGGCGCGACGGTGTCGACACCGGCGCCCTGCCCGGCGGCCTCGTGCGGGGCGCCCGCTCGCTCTAGACCCGCCGGCCGGCACCTGCCGGCCGGCGATCACATGCTGGGCAGGCCGAGGGTGGCGAAGAGCTGGCCCATGCCCGTGAACTGGGCGATGCAGAGGCCGAGCTCGACGAACTGGGCCTCGGTCAGGTATTCGAGCGTGTCGTCGACGAGCGCCTTGTCGACCTTGGTGTGGTCGAGGCGGTACTGCTCGGTGAAGCGCAGCGCCGCGGCCTCCGACGGCGTGAAGCGGGGGTCGTCGAGACGCCCACCGAGCACGGCGTCGACATCGTCGTCGTCGACCACCGGCACGCCGTCGACATCGCGGAAGCGGCCGCCCAGGCAGAACATGCAGCCGTTGCGTGCCGCGATCCTCAGCCGGCACAGCTCCTTGGTGCGCAGCGGCAGGTTCGACGAGTCCTGCACGACCGGCTGGTAGAACGCGAACCACTTGTCGATCAGCCCGGGGGCGTGCTCGAACTGGCCGTAGAAGGTGCCCATGCCGCTCGCCTCGATGCGGGCGGCGGTGGCCGGGTCGAAGTCGGTCACGGGGGTGAGCAGCGGCTGCGGGATCTCGCAGTCGGTCACCGAGCGGAGGTCGGCTGCCATGGGCGAAGGCTACGACCCCGCCATCGGCCCCGCCTCGAAAGGTGGCTCACCAGCTACGGCCCGCCGCACCACCTGAGCCGCCTTCGGACGAGGACCCCAAAGGTGGCTCACCAGCCACGGCCCGCCGCACCACGTGAGCCACCTCTCCTGGTGGGTCGAGGTCCGGCGGTCGTTCGGGTCAGGCGGTGTAGGGCGCGGCGACCTCGTCGACCAGCAGGGCGGCGGTGCAGGTGCCGACGTAGCCGTCGAGGTCGAACATGTCGGCCCGGGCCAGCCCGATGCCGTCCTCGACGTACCAGGCGCGCGCCGAGATGCCCGTCCACTCGCCGACCGGCTGGCGGGCGAGGTTGATCGTGAGGTCGGCGTTGATGGCCGACCACCGGCCCAGGTCGAGGAAGTTGCCGCTGTTGGCGGTGAAGTCCGATGCCCAGGCCAGGCGCACCGTGGGCGAGGGCTCCTCGCCCGCGATCACCGGTCGGGTGGCCCGGTACCAGCTGGTGGCCTGGCCGCGGTCGCCGCCGTCGCGCGTCTCGAGGGCACCGGTGAAGCCGTTGAGCCCCTCGGGGTGGCGGTTCGGTGCCCGCACCGGCCCGAACGGGAGGGTGTCGATGGGCGGCAGCGCCGGGTCGGTGCCCGAGTCGTCGGGCCCGGTGGCGGTGCGGAAGCGCAGGGCCGTGGCCCTGGCCACCTCGACACCGCCCTGGTCGCGGATGACCGCCACCACGATCTGCAGCCGCTTGCCCTGCCGCACGATCTCGGTCTCGACGCCCAGGCGCCCGAGCGGCACCGGTCGGTGCATGTCGACGGTGATGCGAGCGATGCGCATCGGGACGAGCGTGGGCACCCGCTCGACCGCCCAGGTGAGAAGGGCCGCCGGGGTGCCGCCGTACTGGGCGTTCGGGTCCCAAGGGCCCTGGGTGAGGATGGTGGCGACCACCGCATCGGGGCCGTCGGGCTCGAACATCGCTTCCACCGCATCTTCCTAGTCGGCCCGGGCGTGCGACACTGCGCCCATGTGGTTGGGATGGCAGCCGGCGGTGGCGCTGGCCATCGTGCTGGCTGCCATCGGGTTCTCGCTGCGGCGCTCCGAGGGCCGGGCCGCGGCGACGGGCACGGTGGCCCGCGAGGCCGCGCTCGTCCTCGCCCTCTACGCGTTCTGGCGCG
>CAMFLJ010000155.1 GCA_945957335.1 uncultured Actinomycetes bacterium
CGCGCCGTCGACCACGCCTCGACCGTCAGCATCGCCTGCCGGTCCCAGCCGCCGGCGAGGTAGGTGCGGATCGCCCTCTCCAGGGCCCCACCCACCGGACCGAAGCGCACGGTCGCGAGGCGCACGCCCTCCGGGTCGCTCTCCAGCAGACCACGGACACCCTTGGCCTCGAGGGCGGCGGCGTCCTCACGCCCCCCACGCCGGCTCCCGTTGGTGCAGAACGTGAAGACCCCTTCCGCACCGGGGCGCACCCGACGGAAGCCGCGCTCGTCGGGGATCCACAGGCCACGCATGGCCTCCGCGTCGAGCAGGGTGGACCCCCGGAACGTCGTGCGGTCCTTCACGTCGAGCTGGAGCAGGTGATGGGAGCCCGGCTGCACCGTCAGCAGGTGCATCTGGGAGCCGGCGGACACCCCGGCAAGGAGATCCGGCGGTTCGTGGCGGCACACCAGCACGGGGCCGAGGCCGAGGTCGCCCGCCCACTCGACGAACTCGTGCTGGATGCCCGGCCAGTCCACCCGAGGCGCGAACGAATCGACGTCACCGAAGCCCTCGAAGGCGGATCGCACGTTCTTGCGCGCGCCCCAATGGGGGAACCGCTCGCTCAACCGCTGGAGCAGCGGGAGCCACAGGTGTGCTCTGTCACCGCGGCCCTCGGTCATCGGGCTGCCGGAGGTGACCTGAGCGGGGCGTGCAGCCACGCGGGCTGCGTCCCCATGGTCGTGGGGGATCCTCTTCGACGTGGGACGGTCCTTCCATCGCGCTGCCGGTCCCGTGCGGAGCTCCGCCCACGGACCGACGACTGCGTGACCGCAGCTGCGCGGAACCTAGCCGACTAACCCTTCGGCCCGGGGGTCACCCCCCCTACCCACCGACACGCGCCGAAGCCGTTCGCCCCTCGCACGGGGCCCGGCTCAGACGTCGTCGGGGTCGTACTCGCCGGCCTCGTAGCGCTTGCGGCGCGACATCTGGGCGGCGAAGGCCACCACGACGAGCACGGCCACGGCGGCGAAGATGAGGATCCCGATCACGGCTCGAGTCTTGCCGATGGCGGCACGGACCGGGGAGATCCGCCATCCGACCCGGCCGAGAGGGCCCGCTGCGCGGCGATCCACGACGGCACCTCACCGGGGGCGAGCGGCTCGGTCCAGAGGAAGCCCTGGGCCCGGTCGCAGCCCATCGCGCGCAGGATGGCCAGCTGCTCGGCGGTCTCGACGCCTTCGGCCACCGCCACCAGACCCACCGCGTGGGCGAGCCCGATGATCGCCTCGACGATCGTGCGGTCCGTGCCGCCCAGCTCGAGGCGGGCCACGAACGAGCGGTCGACCTTCAGGGCGGACGCCGGCAGGTCGCGCAAGTAGCTCATCGACGAGTAGCCGGTGCCGAAGTCGTCGATCGCGATCCGGAAGCCCCGCCGCCGCAGGTCCCTCAGGCGGTCGATGGCATGGACCGGATCACCCATCAGAGCGGTCTCGGTGATCTCGAGCTCCACGGCGGACGTGTCGACCCCGGCGCACAGGAACACGTCGTCGACCAGGTCGACGAAGCTCGGCCGGGCCAGCTGGTGGGCCGACAGGTTGACCGAGATGAGGTCGGGGCAACCATCGCCGGCGGCGGCCTGCCACTCCGCCAGCTGACGGGCCGCGGCCCGCAGCACCCACTCGCCCAACGGGCGGATGAGGCCCGTGTCCTCGGCCAGGCCGATGAAGGCGTCGGGGCGCACCAGGCCGTGCTCGGGGTGGCGCCAGCGCACCAGCGCCTCCAGGCTGATCTCCTGGCGTTCGCCCTCCACCATCAGGTCGACGATCGGGTGCCACACCAGCTCGAGCTCCTCGCGCTCGAGCGCCCGGCACAAGTCGTTGGTCATCTCCAGGCGACGCACGGCGTTGACCCGCATGCTGTCGTCGAACACCTCGTGGTTGGCCCGACCACCCTCCTTGGCGACGTACATGGCGGCGTCGGCCTCGCGCAGCAGGGCCCGGGGCGAAGCGCCCGGCTGGTCGCGCAGGGTGATGCCGATGCTGGCGGTGATGAAGGTCTGCGCGCTCTCCAGCTCGAAGGGCGCGGCCATGGCGGCGTTCAGCCGCTCGGCCACGTCGGACGCCGCCTCGGCATCGGGCAGGTTCGGGCACAACACCGCGAACTCGTCACCGCCGAGCCGGGCCACGGTGTCACCGCCGCGCACCACCTCGCGCAGCCGGTCGGCCACCGCCACCAGCAGCTGGTCACCCACGTCGTGGCCGAGCGCGTCGTTCACCAGCTTGAAGCCGTCGAGGTCGACGAGCAGCACCGCGAGCACCCGGCCGCGGCCCAATGCGTCGGTCGCCGCGGCCAGCCGATCGTGCAGCAGGGCCCGGTTCGGGAGGCCGGTGAGGGGGTCGTGCAGCGCCTGCTCCATGAGCTGGCGGCTGGCTTCGATGCGCTCGAGCGCGGTGGCGGCCACGTTGGCGAGGCTCTGGAGGAAGTCGACCTCGTCGGCCGCCCAGCGACGGGGCACCCGGTTGGCGACCACGAGGGCGCAGAGCTGCTCGCTCCGGGGGCGGATGGCCACCCCGGCGGCGCTCCGGGCATCGGGCGCGGCCATGACCAGCTGGTCGTCGCCCTGGGCCCGGAGGTCCTCGACCCACACCGGGCCGTCCTGGTCGAGCACCCCGCGGGTGAACGAGCCGGGGGCCGCCCGGTCGAGGCGCGTGGTGGGGCGCCACCCGGCCGATCCGGCGCCGGCGGCGACACCGAGGCGACCGTCGACGAGCACCTCCTCGACCAGCGCGAAGTCGACGTTCAGCAGCCGCCACGCGCTCTCGACGATCTCGGCGAAGAGCACCTCGATGGCGTCACCGGCGAGCGCCATCTGGCCGATGCGAGCCAGCGCGGCCTGCATCTCGACCCGGCCCGCCAGCTCGACCTGGACGGCGGAGCGGGCCAACCGTGAGCCGACGGCCACCTCGCGCGCCGCGATGGAGCCCAGGGCCGAGGCGGCCTCGACGCCGAGCCGCTCGAGGAGGTGGAGCCGGGGGGCGTCGTGGCCGTCGGGCGAGCCCGTGGTCGTGACGAGCACGCCCCGCAGCTCGAGGCCGCACCGCAGCGGCACCGCGCAGGTCGAGCCGTCGCCGGCGGGCAGCACCACGACGTCGCCCTCGAGCAGGGCCCGGTCGACCGCCCGGCGGGCCACCGGCTCGGCGTCCTCGCCCAGCTCGCCGGCGCGGGCCACCTCGGTGATGTCGCCACCGGGCTCGTCGGGGAACATCCACACCACGGCACCGTCGAAGTCGCCCTCGTCGGTGAGCACCTGCGTGAGCGTCTGGTGCACCTGGTGGCGGCTGGTGGCCTGCAGCACGGCACGGCCCGCGGCAGCGAAGGCGCCGTACAGGCGCGGGTCCACCACCGCTGCCGATCGTGTCGTGTTGTCGTTCTCCACGAGCGTCCCTGCCGTTCCGCCTCCGGATGGACCGTGACAGGTTGTCGGCAGGTCGGGGCCGCCCCCTTTACCCCATTCGTGACCAGGCCACGGGGGCCCGGGAACGGGCCGGACAGGGGCGCCAGGAGGTCGGACGGGGCTCAGGCCCCCGGGCGGGGCCGGGACACCACCAGGTCGGCCACCAGGGAGGTCCAGCCCGTCTGGTGCGCCGCACCCAGGCCCCCACCGGTGTCACCGTGGAAGTACTCGTAGAACGCGGGGAGCTCACTCCAGCGGGGCTCGTCCTCGAAGCGGGCCAGCCCGCCGGTGGTGGCGGCCGGCCGGCGCCCGTCGGGCCCGGGCAGGAACAGCGACACCAGCCGGTCGGAGAGCTCGTCGGCGATCTCCGACAGCGTGGCGTCACGGCCCGAGCCGGTGGGCATCTCGACCACGAGCGAGTCGCCGAGGAACGAGTGCATCCGGCGCAGCGACTCGATGACCAGGAAGTTGAGCGGGAACCACACCGGGCCCCGCCAGTTCGAGTTGCCGCCGAACAGCCGGGAGCGGCTCTCCGCGGGCTCGTAGTCGACGGTCGCCTCGAGCCCGGCCACGTCCATCGAGAACGGGTGCTCGGCGTGCCAGCGCGAGAGCGAGCGCAGGCCGTGCGGCGACAGGAACTCGTCCTGGTCGAGCACCCGCTCGAGCAGCCGGCGGAGGCGGTCGGTGCTCACCACCGACGCCATCACCGCGCTCCGGCCGCCCGACGCGGCGCCGATGGTGGCCCGCTCGTCGACCCGGCCGACGTGCGCACTGTCGGCCCGGTGGCGCAGGAACCAGGTCATCCGCTCGAAGAACTCCGGGAGCGACGCGGCCCGCGAGCCGTCACCCACCGCCACCGCGACCAGCGGGATCAGCCCCACCATCGAGCGCACCTGCACCCGGCGGCCCGAGCCGTCGGGCGTGCGCACGATGTCGTAGTAGAAGCCGTCGTCCTCGTCCCAGAGGTCCGAGCGGTTCATCGCCTCGGCGATCAGGTTGAAGTGCTCGAGGAACTTCACCGCCAGGTCCTCGTAGCTGTGGTCCTCCTCGGCCAGCCGCAGGGCCATCTCGAGCAGGTTCAGGCAGTACATCGCCATCCACGCCGTACCGTCGCTCTGCTCGAGGGTGTTGCCCCCCGGCAGCGGCGCCGACCGGTTGAACGGGCCGATGTTGTCGAGGCCGAGGAACCCGCCCTCGAACACGTTGTTGCCCTCGGCGTCCTCCCGGTTCACCCACCACGTGAAGTTGAGGAGCAGCTTGTGCATCATGCGGGCGAGGAACGTGCGGTCGGAGCCGCCGTCGATCTCGAACACCCGCATCGCCGCCCACGCGTGCACCGGCGGGTTGGCGTCGGAGAAGTCCCACTCGTACGCGGGCAGCTGCCCGTTCGGGTGCTGGAACCACTCGCGGGTGAGCAGCAGCAGCTGCTGCTTGGCCAGCGCCGGGTCGACGTGGGCCAGCGCCACGCAGTGGAACGCGAGGTCCCACGACGCGAACCACGGGTACTCCCACGTGTCGGGCATGACGATCACGTCGTTGGAGTCGAGGTGGCGCCACCCGCCGTTGCGGATCTCGCCGCGCCCCTCGGGCGGCGGGGGCTCACCCGGGTCGCCGTCGAGCCAGCGGTCGACGTCGTAGCGGTAGTACTGCCGGCTCCAGAGCAGGCCTGCGAACGCCTGGCGCGCCACCAGGGCCTCGTCGGCTCCGACGTCGGCCGGGATCACCTCGGCATAGAACTCATCGGCCTCGGCCCGGCGCTGCTCCATGATCCGCTCGAAGCGCGAGCCCGTGCCCCGGGGGCGGCCCTTGCTCAGCCGCACCCGCACCTCGGCGGTGGCGCCCGCCTCCACGGTGAGGGCGAACCACCCCGCCACCTTGGTGCCGACCTGGTCGGGGCTCACCGTGTCGGCCCCGCTCACCACGTGGTCGTTGATGCCGTCCTTCGGGAACGCGGTGGTGGCCGGCGCGTCGGGCCCCCACAGCCGGGCCGCGTTCGACTCGTTCTCGCAGAAGAGCCACTGCGGAGCGTCGCCCGCCACCGCCGACGCGGTGAGCCACCACTCGCCCAGGCGGTCGGGGTGCTCGGCACGCACCGCGCCCTGCCCCTCGTCGAACGAGACCGACGGGCGCAGCTCCGGGTCGTGGCGCCCCCACGACCACGTGTTGCGGAACCACAGGTGGGGAAGCACGTGGATCGTGGCCGCCTGAGGACCGGCGTTGGTGACCCGGACGCGCATGCACAGGTCGTCGACGTCGCCCTTCGCGTGGTCGACGTCGACCACCCAGTAGCGCCCGTCGTCGAACACACCGGTGTCGACCAGCTCGAACTCGGCGTCGTCGACCGTGCGGCGGGCGTTCTCCTCGATCAGCCGCTCGTAGGGGAACTCGGCCTGCGGGTAGTGGTAGCGCCACGACAACCACGCGCTCGACGGCACCGCGTCGAGGTGCCACCAGTGGTCCTTCACGTCCTCGCCGTGGTTGCCCTCGGCGTTGGCGAGCCCGAAGGCGCGCTCCTTCAGGAAGGGGTCGACCCCGTTCCAGAGCGCCAGCCCCAGGCACATCCCCTGCCGGCGATCGCAGACCGCGGCCAGGCCGTCCTCCCCCCAGCGGTAGGCGCGCGACCGGGCGTGGTCGTGCGGGAAGAAGTCCCAGGCCTCACCGTCGGGCGAGTAGTCCTCGCGGACGGTGCCCCACTGCCGGGCCGAGACGTAGGGGCCCCACTCGTGCCAGGCCGTGAGCCCGTCGCTCGCCGCCGCCGATGCCAGCCGTTGCCGCTCTGCGCCCATGGGGCGATTCTGACACCGCTCCCGGCGGGATCAGGCCGGCACGCGCAGCGAGGGCGGGAGCTCGACGTCCCAGCCCTGCAGCAACACCAGCGGGCTGGGGCGGGCGGTGGTGGCCACGAGACCACCACCGCCGCCCATGGGCTCCGCCGCCCGATCCGAGGCCGGGGCACCGACGATGCCCTCGGCCGCGAGCTGTTCCTGGCGATCGAGCGCCTCGCGGTGGAGGTCGACGTCGACGCCGGTGAGGTCGAGCACCACGCGGTCGCGGTGGCGCTGCACCCGCCAGGCCTCCCGGCCGAGCGCGTTGCGGACCTGCCACAGGAGGGTGCGCAGGCGGGGCCCGATGCGACGCGGGTCGGCGTCGGGCCACAGCGAGCGGGCGAGCTCGTCGGCCGAGATGCCCTCGGGGCCGGCGATGGCCAGGAAGTAGGTGGCCAGCTCGGCATGCCGGGTGAGGAACTCGAGCTGACGGCCCTCGAGCAGCACCGCCGGCGGGCCCACCACCTTGATGCGGAGGTCCTGCGCGGGCGTGAAGAGCCGGTCGTAGGCCGGGTCGTCGGCGGCCATCGTGCGGGCCAGGCGCAGCCACCGGCCACCCCTGTCGCGCTGGGCCGAGCCCATGGCGAGCGACGTGCGGGTGACCCACCAGCGCGCCCCGGACGACTCGAAGGCCAGCCGGGCCTCCTCGAGGACGTCGCGGGCGGCGGCACGGTCGCCGAGGCCGAGGAGCACCTCGCCCAGCTCGAGCTGCGCGAAGCCGCGCTCGAAGGGGTTGGTGAGCTCGTCGATGGCGAGCTGCAGGACCTCGCAGGCACCCTCGAGGTCGCCCAGCTCGGCCAGGGCGGCACCCTCGCCGTAGCGAGCCAGGCCGTGCCACCAGGTGTCGCCGAGGGCCGCGGTCTCCTGCTGGGCCCGCCGGGCGTCGACCAGCGCGCGGTGCGGGGCCCAGCGCGCGGTGTAGTCGGCCCTGAGGGTGCGGACCATGGTGGCGTACCACGGCGTGTCGTCGGCCTCGGCCCGCTCGAGGGCGAGAGCGAAGGTGCGGTCGGACTCGGCCTGGTCGCCGCGCAGGGCGGCCACGGTGCCGAGGAAGCCGAGCACGAGGCTGGTCTCGTTGCGGGCCGGGTCGGAGGAGCAGATCGCCAGCGCCCGGTCGAGCAGCTGGGCCGAGCGCTCGATGTCGCCCCGGCAGAACCCGTAGAGCGAGAGGTAGACCAGCGCCACCACGGCGTCGCCCGGCTCACCGGCGGCGTCGGCGAGCAGCAGGGCATCGCGGGCCCGCTCCTCGGCGCCGGCGAGATCGCCCCGGGCGTAGGCCTCGAGCGAGCCGTGGGCGGCGGCGCCGATGGCGACCTCGCCCCGCTCGCCGAGGAGGCCCTCGGCCCGGCGCCACCACGTGACGGCGACCGGGATCTCGCCGTGGGCGAAGGCGATGTTGGCCCGCACGTTGGCGGCCAGGCCCATGCCCCTGAGGTCGTCGGAGCCGGCGAACGCGTCCCAGGCCCGGTCCCACAGCTCGAGGGCGAGCGGGTCGCCGCGGCGGGCGTCGTGGCAGGCGGCGGCGGCCAGCAACGTGCTCCACGGCCGCTCGTCGAGCCGGCTCATCAGCAGGGCGTCGACGTTGCCCACCAGACGGGCAGGAAGGCCCCGCGTGAGGATCTCCGGGGCCACCTGGTCGAGCTCGTCGAGCTGCTCGTCGCTGAAGGCGCGCAGCGGGGCGGGATCGGTCCGGCCGACCGTGTCGGCGCCAGGGGCTTGGTCCGGGTGGCTCATTCGGGGTGGTGTGCCGTGGCGGGTCGACGCTGACGGTGAGTGTCACCGGCCGGCCACGCAGCGCAAGCACACCCCACCGGGGAGCCGACGTCAATGGTCAACGATGCCGGTTGCGCTAGACAGTCCTGTCTAGTCCAGGTGTCCCAACCCGGAGGTCCACCCGTGTCCCTCGCCGCCTCCCCCGACGGACGTTCCCCGGCCGAGCCCGGCTCCACCCGGGAGCGCCTCATCCAGGCCGGGTTCCGCCTGTGGCTCGAGGAGCCCCCGGCCGTGCTGTTCTCCGGGTTCTCCGTGTCCCGGATCGCCAAGGCCGCAGGCGTCACGCGGGCCACCTTCTACGCCTACTGGCCGACCGCCGACGACTACCTCGGCGACCTCGCCTCGGAGCTCGTCGACGGTGCCCACCAGCTGGGCTACGACCGCCTCGTCAGCACC
>CAMFLJ010000156.1 GCA_945957335.1 uncultured Actinomycetes bacterium
GGTCGCGCCCGGTCCGGCTGCGCGGCCACAGGTGCTCCCGGCGCACCACGTTGATCTCGGCGGCGAGCACCGTGAGCTGTGCCTGCAGGTAGAGCCACGAGAGCAGCCCGATCACCACGGCGAACACCCCCGAGGCGCCGGCCGCGCCCTCGACCCAGTGGCGCACGAACGCCGCCCCGACCAGCTGCAGGAGGGCCCAGGCCAGCGCGGCGACGGCGGCACCGGGCAGCTGGTCGCGCCATGCCACCGGCGCGTCGGTGAGCACGTGGAACGTGACCAGGAAGAGGGCGAGCGCGAGCAGGAACGCCACCACCACAGAGCCCAGCGAGCCGACGACGGGCACCCCCGCCAGCGAGCGCACGACGGGGGCCGACACGGTGAGGAGCACCACGCCGGTGCCGATGAGGGCGAGCACGGCGAGGGCCCGGAGCCGCCCCACGAAGGCGTTGGGGCGGCGCCGCAGGGGCACGTTCCAGACGCCGTCGAGGGCCGTCTGCATGGCGAGCACCGCGCCCATGCCGGCCCACAGCGCACCCACGATGCCGATGGCGAGGGCCACACCGCTGCCCGGGAGGCCGTCGGCGTTCTCGCGGAGCTGGTCGCCGATCACGGGCAGCTGCACGAGCGCCGAGTCGAGCACCCGGGCCTGGAGCTCGGGGTCGCCCGACAGCACCCGGGCCAGCACCGTCGTCAGGACGAGCAGCAGCGGGAAGATCGAGAAGAACGAGTAGTAGGCGACCAGCGCGGCGAGGTTGCCGGCCTGGTCGTCGCCGAACTTCTTCACCACGGCGAACGGGAACGCGGCCCACGACCGACCGCGCTGCCACGCGTCGGACCGGGCCATCCAGCGCTCGAGCATGGCCTGCTCCTACCCACGGTGACGGGCCGGCAGGCGGTCGCTCAGGGGGTGGCGCGCACGACGGCCACCGAGTCGGGGGGCAGCGACACCGACCCGTCGGACAGCACGACGCCGGGGGCCGACGAGAGCAGCACCTCGGAGGCGGGCACGCCGTCGGGCAGCTCGACGGTGGCGGGCCGGTTGCCGAGGTTGAGGGCCAGGCCGACGGTGCCGCGTCTCGTGCTCAGCGTGCGGCGCTCCTCGTCGTGGTCGGTGCGGACCGCGTCGAGGTCGCCGTCGCGCAGGCAGGGCTCCGCGGCCCGCAGGGCGACGAGGTCGCGGTACCAGGCGAGCAGCGAGGCGTGGGGCTCGTGGGCGGCCTCGTCGAGGTCGAGCACCGCGGACCGGAAGGTGGCCGGGTCCTCGGGGTCGACGACCTCGTCGGGGCTCCAGCCGAACGTGGCGAACTCCTCGAGGCGGCCCCGGCGCACGGCGTCGGCCAGGTCGGGGTCGTGGCGGTGGTCGGCGAAGTAGGGGAACGGCGCGGAGGCGCCCCACTCCTCGCCCTGGAACACCATGGGCACGAACGGGGCGGTCATCACGACGGCGGCGGCGATGCGGAGGCGGGCCGGGCTGAGCAGGTGGCTGGCCCGCTCGCCTCGGGCCCGGTTGCCGATCTGGTCGTGGTTCTGCACGTAGCCGACGAAGCGATCGCCGGGCACGCCTTCGGGCTCGCGGCCGTGGTGGCGCTCCCGGAACTCGCTGTACTGGCCCCGGTAGACCCACGCATGGCGGAGGGCGTCGGCGAGCGGCTCGAGCCCGCCGTAGTCGACGTAGTAGCTGTCCTGCTCGCCGGTGAGGGCGACGTGCACGGCGTGGTGGAAGTCGTCGTTCCAGTGGGCGTCGATGCCGAGCCCGCCTTCCTCACGGGGCTGCACGAGGCGGGGGTCGTTGCGGTCGCTCTCGGCGACGAGCACGAGCCGTCGGCCGAGCTCGGTGGACAGGTCGGCGACCTCGGCCGACAGCTGCTCGAGGAGGTGCACGGCGCTGGTGTCGACGATGGCGTGCACGGCGTCGAGCCGGAGCCCGTCGAGGTGGTAGTCGCGGAGCCACATGAGGGCGTTGTCGACGATGAAGCGGCGCACCTCGGTGCTGCCGGCGTCGTCGACGTTCACGGCCTCGCCCCACGGGGTGGTGTAGCGGTCGGTGAAGTAGGGGCCGAAGGCCGACAGGAAGTTCCCGTCCGGGCCGAGGTGGTTGTAGACGCAGTCGAGGAGCACCCCGAGCCCTCGGGCGTGCGCGGCGTCGACCAGCGCCTTGAGCTCGTCGGGGCTGCCGTAGGCCGGGTGGGGCGACCACAGGTCGACGCCGTCGTAGCCCCAGCCCCATGTGCCACCGAAGGCGGCGACCGGCATCAGCTCGAGGTGCGTGGCCCCGAGGTCGACGACGTGGTCGAGCCGGCCGATGGCGCCGAGGAAGGTGCCGTCGGGGGAGAAGGTGCCGACGTGGGCCTCGTAGACGACCGCATCGGAGAGGCGTGGTGCCTCCCACCCGTGGTCGTGCCACTCGAACGCGCCGTGGTCGACGACGCACGAGGGGCCGTGCACGCCCTCGGGCTGCCACGCAGACCGGGGATCGGGGCGCCCGGGCCCTCCGTCGACCCGGAACAGGTAGCGGGTGCCGGGCCCGATGTCGTCGTCGTCGACCGCCCACCAGCCGCCGTCCTCGGGCACCATCGCCAGCAGCTGGCCGTGCTCGGTGAGCTCGGCCTCGACGCGCCCGGCCGTCGGCGCCCACACCCGCAGGCGGTTGGGCACCGTCAGGGTCGGTCGTCCTCGTAGTAGCCGTCGTGCTCGGGGCCGTCGGGGTCGAGCCCGTGCTCGAAGGCCTCCTCGGGCGAGTAGGAGTGCATGGCCGCCTCCTCGGCCGTGAGCTGCGCGGGCTCGTCGCCGAGCTCGCCGACGCTCTCGGCCGTGAGGTCCTCGCCGTAGGGGTCGTCGACGTCGGTGAGCCCGCCGAGCGAGCGGTCGTCGCCGGGCGCCTCGACCTCGGGGTTCTCCCTCGCCGCCCGCTCGATGACGCCGTCGAGGGCGTCGGCCCCGCCGGCGCCGTAGGCCTCGGCGCCCCAGGGCTTCTCGGGGGGCAGCTCGGCCAGGTTCACCTCGTCGTCGTCGACGGCGTCGAACTGCTCGCTGCCCGAGGCCTGGTCGTCGCCGGGATCGGTGCTGGTGTCGGTCATCGTGGAGCCTCCGGGGTGGTCGGTGCTTCGGTCGCTTCGGTCACGTCGGTCGCCGAGCTCGTGCGGCTCGGGGGTCGTCAGGGGAGGGTCGGGGCCCCGGTCACGCCGTCCGCCGCAGCACCTGCACGCTGCGGGCGGTCACCGCGAAGGAGTCACCGGACTTGATCGTCTCACCCTCGCCGTCGTCGGGCAGGTCCGGGCGGGCGGTGTCGAGCACGACCTCCCACGCCTCGCCCCACGGCGGGCCCGGCGCGGTCCAGGCCAGGTCCTCGTGGTGGGCGTTGAGGGCCACCACGAAGCTGTCGTCGACGACCAGCTCACCACGGGGGCCGGGCCAGGGGATCGCCTCCCCGTTGAGCACGATGCCGAGGCTGCGGGCGAAGCCGGCGTCCCAGTCCTCGTCCGACATCGCCTCGCCGTCGGGCCGCAGCCAGCCGATGTCGTCGATCTCGGCCCCGCGGATCGACCGGCCGGTGAACCAGCGGCGGCGCCGGAACACCGGGTGGTCGCGCCGCAGCTCGGTGAGGCGGCGGGTGAACTCGAACAGGTCGGCGTTGCGCTCGCGGTCGTCCCAGTCGAACCACGAGATCTCGTTGTCCTGGCAGTAGGCGTTGTTGTTGCCCTGCTGGGTGCGGCCCACCTCGTCGCCCATCAGGATCATCGGCACGCCCTGCGAGAGCAGGAGCGTGGTGAGCAGGTTGCGCTGCTGGCGGCCGCGCAGGGCCAGCACCTCGGGGTCGTCGGTCGGGCCCTCGGCGCCGCAGTTCCACGAGCGGTTGTGGCCTTCGCCGTCGTTGTTGTCCTCGCCGTTGGCCTCGTTGTGCTTGTCGTTGTAGGAGACGAGGTCGGCGAGGGTGAACCCGTCGTGGGCGGTGACGAAGTTGACGCTGGCCGAGGGGTGGCGGCTGTCGGACTCGTAGAGGTCGCTCGAGCCGGTGATGCGGCTGGCCAGCTCGGCGACGGTGCCGCCCTCGCCCCGCCAGGCGTCGCGGACGGTGTCGCGGTAGCGGCCGTTCCACTCCGACCAGTGGGGTGGGAAGTTGCCGACCTGGTAACCGCCTTCGCCGACGTCCCAGGGCTCGGCGATGAGCTTCACCTGGCTCACGACCGGGTCCTGCTGGATGAGGTCGAAGAAGGCGGAGAGGCGGTCGACCTCGTGGAGGCCGCGGGCGAGGGTCGAGGCCAGGTCGAAGCGGAAGCCGTCGACGTGCATCTCGGTGACCCAGTAGCGCAGCGAGTCCATCACCAGCTGCAGGACGTGCGGGTGGCGCATGTTGAGGGTGTTGCCGGTGCCCGTGTAATCCATGTAGTAGCCGGGGTCGTCGGCGACGAGCCGGTAGTAGGCGGCGTTGTCGAGGCCCTTGAACGACAGCACGGGGCCCATGTGGTTGCCCTCGGCGGTGTGGTTGTAGACGACGTCGAGCACGACCTCGATGCCGGCCTCGTGCAGGAGCTTCACGAGGGTCTTGAACTCCTGCACCTGGCCGCCGCCGCCCCCGGAGGCCGAGTAGCCGTTGTGTGGCGCGAAGAACCCGATCGAGTTGTAGCCCCAGTAGTTGCGCAGCCCCCGCTCGACGAGGTGGGCGTCGTGCACGAACTGGTGGACCGGCTGCAGCTCCACGGTCGTCACGCCGAGGGTGCGGAGGTGCTCGATCACCGAGGGGTGGGCCAGCCCGGCGTAGGTGCCGCGCAGCTCCTCGGGCACGTCGGGGTGCTGGGCGGTCATGCCCTTGACGTGGAGCTCGTAGACGATCGTCTCGTGCATGGGCACGGCCGGCGGGCGGTCGTTGCCCCAGTCGAAGAACGGGTTGTGCACGACCGAGCGGGGCACGTGGGGCGCGCTGTCGTCGTCGTTGCGGGAGAGCGGGTCGCCGAAGTCGTACCCGAAGCAGGCCTGCGACCAGTCGACCTCGCCGTCGATCGCCTTGGCGTAGGGGTCGAGCAGGAGCTTGGCCGGGTTGGCCCGGAGGCCCGCCGCCGGGTCCCACGGTCCGTGGACCCGGAACCCGTAGCGGGTGCCGGGGCCGACGCCGGGGAGGTAGGCATGCCAGCAGAAGCCGTCGACCTCGCGGAGCTCGACGCGCACCTCTTCGGTGCTGCCGGTGGTGCCTCCCGGGTCGCCCGGGTCCCAGAGGCAGAGCTCGACCCGCTCTGCCACCTCGCTGAACACCGAGAAGTTGGTACCGCTCCCGTCGTAGGTCGCACCGAGGGGGAACGCGTCGCCTGGCCACGTCTGCATGGGCGATCCCTTCCCTGCCGTGGCCGGGGAGAGACTCGGCGCGGGTGTGGCGCCCGTCGCCGCTCGGAGCCGTGAGGACCCGCCTGCAGCAACAAGGACTGACCTGCACCTCTCGTGGGGAGGTACCAGGCCGTGACGCTGAGGAACCACGGCGGTGGCGTCGCCCTCCGCTCACCGACACCACTCGAAGGACGGCTCCGCGGCGCGCTCCGCCAGGCCAGCTCCACCGGCGACGACGGCCCGCTCCGGGCCCTGGTCGGTGCCGAGCCCGCGGACGGCCGGGATGGTCTCGCCACCCTGGCGGTGATCCACGGCCTGAGCATGTCGCCGGTCGACGAGCTGGCCCGCACCGAGGTGTGGCAGCACCACCCGTCGGTCGCCGACCTGCGCTGGCGGTTGGAGGCCTCGCTCGTCGAGCGCCTCGACGCATTGGCCGACGAGGTCCTCCCCGACGTCCCCGCCGGCGAGGGAGCGGTGGCCGCCATGAGGCGCCTGGCCCGGGTCGACGCGGTGCCCGAGGTCTACCGGTGGCTCGCCGAGCGGGCCACCCTCGACGAGCTGGTCGGGTTCCTCACCCTGGAGGGAGGCCCTGACGGCGGCTTCGACGACCTCGTGGCGCTCTGCCAGGTCGGCCTCTCGGGCCGGCCCAAGCTGGTGCTCGCCGCCAACTACTGGGACGAGATGGGCCGGGGCGACCTCGACGAGGTGCACACCGCACTGCACCGCCGACTCGGGGCCGCGCTGGGCCTCGACGGTCAGCCCGCACGGGACCAGCCCGAGCCGGCGCTGCTGCGCGGCGTGCTCGGCTCGTTCCTCGCCCTCTCACGTGCCCACCAGCCCGAGGCGGTCGGTGCCTTCGGGCTCGTCGAGCTGCAGGCCGGGCCCCGTTGCCGGTGGGTGCTGAAGGCCCTCGATCGCCTCGACGCACCCCACGACGCGGTTCCCTTCTACGCCGAGCACGCCGAGGCCGACCCCCGACACGGCAAGGACTGGCTCGACGAGGCGGTGGCCGAGCTGGCCTCCGACGCCCGTTGGGCCGAGGGCATCGTGCGGGGCGCTCGATGGCGCGCCGCGGTCGGCTCGGCGTTCTTCGCCCACGCCCTCGAGACGTTCACCGGTCCCGCCGAGCTGCGTCGCTCCGACGTCGACCTCGACCCCGGTCGGGCACGGGCCAGCTGACGTGCGACCCGGTGGAGCCGACGACGGTCAGCGCAGGTCGAGCACCTCGTCGAGCCGGGTGATCTCGAACACCCGACGGCACGCAGGCGGAACCGAGTGGATCTCCAACGGGATGCCGTCGGCCTCACCGCGCTGGTGCGCGCTGACCAGCACGCTCAGGCCGACCGAGTCGATGAAGCTCAGGTCGGTGAGGTCGACGACCACGGCCTCGGGCCGCGCCGCGAAGGCGTCGGACAGGATGGTGCGCAGCTGCGAGCCGCTCTCGGCGTCGAGCTCTCCGGACGCGTGGACGACCAGGCGGTCGCCCGGCTCGGTGCGGAAGCTGGCAGCGGGGCCCTGGGTGGGCGGGTCGTCGGCCATCGGACGGGCAGGGTAGCGGCGCCATGGAGGATCGGTCGACGTTCCCTCCGGAGCTCCGCAGTGCCTCGGAGGCCCGACACCACGCCGAGCAGGTGCTCCGCGAGTGGCAGCTCGACACGGTCGCCGATGCGGCGCGGCTGCTCATCAGCGAGCTGGTGATCAACGCCGTGCTCCACGCCGGCACCGAGTCGGAGCTGGTCCTGCGGTGCACGCCGGGCCACCTCCGGGTGGAGGTCAGCGACGGCAGCAGCACGGCCCCCGTGCGCATGCCCTACTCGCCGTCGTCGCCGACGGGGCGGGGGCTGCTCATCCTCGAGGACCTCGCCGACAGCTGGGGGATCGAGATCGGGGACGGGTCGAAGACGGTGTGGTTCGAGCTGGCGGTGCCCCCCGACGGGCGGCCCGGCGAGCAGGGCGCGTCCCACGACGACGAGGAGAGCAACCATGGTTGAGCCGGCCGGTGCCGAAGGCCAGTCCCTCTGGATCTCGTTCCCGGGGCTCCGGGTCGAGGCCCTGCGCACCGCGCAGCGGTGGGACGACGCACTGTTGCGCGAGCTGCAGCTGATGGTCCGTGGCGACCCCTCGGGGGTGCGGGACGACCTCGATCAGTTGGAGTCCGACCTCGTCAGGGTGACCACCGCCGTCGCCCGGCTCCGCCCGGCGCTGGAGGACGCCATGCGCGCCGCCACCGGGGCCGGCCGGCCCCTCGACGACCTGGTGCTGGTGGTGACGCCCGAGCTGGTGGAGCAGGCCGAGGAGGCCGATGCCGCCTTCCTGCGCATCGACGCGCGGTGCGGCGGCGTGATGCTGCTCAGCCCGCCCCCGCCCGAGGCGAGCGGTTTCCGGCGGTGGTTCCTCCAGCAGTTCCGCGCCCAGGCGTCGGGCCAGGCGCCGGTGGGCTGGGACGAGTGGTGGGTGCAGCAGGCCGAGGCAGACGGGGTCGTACGCTCTCGGGCGTGAGCGACCAGTCGCAGGGAAGCCCGACCCCCGATCCCGTCCCCGGCGGTGCCGACGAGCCGACGGTTGCGGTGCCCGCCGTCGACGGTGGCGCGGTCGGCGACCCCACGATGGCCATGCCGGCGGTCGGTGCAGCCGGTGCGGCCGGCGGGGGAGCGGCCGGCCCGGGCGACGGTGGCGTGGTGCCGCCGGGCCCTCCGCCGGGCCGATCGGGCTGGGGCACGGCCGGTCTGGTCGCCCTGGTGGCGGCGATCGTGATCGCCGCCGCGGTGCTCGTCTTCCTGGCGCTGCGCAGCGACGGCGACGACTCGTCGCCGCCCACCACGACGGTGCCGGCGTCCACGTCGACGTCGAGCTCGTCGTCGAGCACGTCGTCGTCGAGCACCACCTCGTCGTCGACGACCACCACGGCCCCGACCACGACCACCAGCGCGCCCACCACCACGACCACCGCACCCACCACCACGACCACGGCCAAGCCGACCACGACCACCACCCCCGCTGCGCCGTAGGCGGTCGGTCCGTGCGGCCGGCGCCTCCGCCGGCCGGGCGGCTCAGACCCCGGCCTGTCTCTTATACACATCTCCGA
>CAMFLJ010000157.1 GCA_945957335.1 uncultured Actinomycetes bacterium
TCTCCAACCTGTTCGGCACCGTGCCGGGCGAGGAGGTCGCCATCACCCTCGACCGCCTCCTCGGCGGTGGGGGCCAGGTCTTCTTCTCCAACTCCGGCGCCGAGGCCAACGAGTGCGCCATCAAGCTGGCCCGCAAGTGGGGCGGCCACGGCCGGTACCAGGTGATCAGCGCCTTCGGCTCGTTCCACGGCCGCACGCTCGCCGCCCTCCACGCCACCGGCCAGCCCCAGAAGTGGGAGGCCTTCCAGCCCCTGCCCGACGGCTTCCGCCACGTGCCCTGGAACGACCTCGAGGCCCTCGAGGCCGCCATCGACCCGTCGGTCGCGGCCGTGCTGCTCGAGCCGGTGCAGGGCGAGGGCGGCGTCAACCCGGCCACCGCCGAGTACTTCGAGGGCGTGCGGCGCCTGTGCGACGAGCGCGGCCTGCTGTTCATGGTCGACGAGGTGCAGACCGGCCTCGGCCGCACCGGCGAGTGGTTCGGCTTCCAGCACTTCGGTGTCGAGCCCGACGTGGTCACCATGGCCAAGGCGCTCGGCAACGGCATGCCCATCGGTGCGTGCTGGGCCCGGCGCGACGTCGCCGCGGCCTTCGAGCCCGGCGACCACGCCACCACCTACGGAGGCCAGCCGCTGGCCGCGGCGGCGGCCCGGGCCACCCTCGCGGTGATGGAGCGCGAGAACGTGCCGCAGCTGGCCGAGCACGCGGGCAGCTACCTGCGCCACCAGCTCGAGGGCGTCCCCGGTGTCGTCGAGGTGCGCGGCCTGGGCCTGCTCCTGGCCGCCCAGCTGGCCGAGGGCATCGACGCCAGCGAGGTGGCGGCCACCGCGCTCGACGCCGGCCTCGTGCTCAACGCGGTGTCGCCCACCGCGCTGCGCCTCGCTCCGCCGCTCACCGTCTCCAACGACGAGATCGACGAGGCCGTCTCGCTGCTCACCCAGATCGTGGCCGCCCTCACCAACGGCGACGCCGCGGCCGGGCAGGGGGCCTCGTGAGGCACCTCCTCGAGATCGACGACCTCAGCCCCGACGAGCTGCGCACGGTCCTGGCCTTCGGTGCCGCGCCCACCTCGCCCCGTGCCCTCGACGGCAAGGGGATGGCGCTGCTGTTCGAGAAGCCGTCGGCCCGCACGCGCAACTCCATGGAGATGGCGGTCGTGCAGCTCGGCGGCCACCCCGTCACCATCCGGCCCGACGAGGTCGGCCTCGACACCCGCGAGACCGTCGAGGACGTCACCCGCACCCTGTGCTGCTACCACGCCGCCATCGGGGCCCGGGTGTTCGAGCACGCCAAGCTCGAGCGCATGGTGGCGGTATCGAGCGTGCCGGTGGTCAACATGCTCTCCGACGACGCCCACCCCCTCCAGGCCCTGGCCGACCTGCTGACCCTCGCCGACGAGTTCGGTGGGGTCGACGCCCTGGCCGGCCGCTCGGTGGCCTACGTCGGCGACGGCAACAACGTGGCCCGCAGCCTCGCCCTCGCCGCCGGCATGGTGGGCATGGAGGTCCGCATCGCCACGCCCGTGGGCTACGAGATGTCGGCCGCCGACCTCGAGCGCCTGCGGGCCGCCGGCATCGAGGCGGCGTGCACCCACGACCCCACCGAGGCCGTCGAGGGCGCCCACGCCGTCTACACCGACGTGTGGGCGTCGATGGGCCAGGAGGCGCAGGCCGACGCCCGGCGCGAGGCCTTCACCGGCTTCACCGTCGACGCCGCCCTCATGGTGGCCACGGCCGACGACGCCGTCTTCCTGCACTGCCTGCCGGCGCACCGCGGCGAGGAGGTCTCGAGCGAGGTGCTCGAGGGCCCCCGCAGCCGGGTGTGGCCGCAGGCCACCAACCGGATGCACGCCGCCCGCGGCGCGCTGGCCTGGCTGATGGAGCACCGATGACCGCGGAGAAGCCCAAGGAGCTGGCGAAGCTGGGCAAGACCCAGCGCCAGTACCTCGTCGCCAAGCTGATCGAGGCCCAGGCCGTGCCCAACCAGGGCGCGCTGGTCGACCTCCTCGCCGCCGAGGGCGTAGCCGCCACCCAGGCCACCGTCTCGCGCGACCTCGAGGAGCTCGGCGCCATCAAGGTGCGCATGCCCGGCGGTGAGACCGCCTACGCCATCCCGGCCCTGCCGAAGGAGCAGCTGGCCCCCGAGGACCACCTGCGCCGCGTCTTCGGCGACTGGGTGGTCGAGGTGGCACACTCCGACAACCTCGTCGTGGTCCGCACGCCGCCCGGCTCGGCCCACGTCGTCGGCTCCGCCCTCGACCGCTCCGGCATGCCCGGCGTGATCGGCACCGTCGCCGGCGACGACACCATCCTCGTGGTCGTCGCCGCCGAGGTCGGAGGCGGGCCCATGGCCCAGCGCCTTTCCGACCTGGCCGGCCTCTGAGCCGGCGAACGAACCCAGCAGATCTCCCCCCACCACCCACACGAAGCGAAGGAACGAGAGAACGATGGCGAAGCGAGTGGTCCTGGCCTACAGCGGCGGGCTCGACACGTCCGTGGCCGTGCGCTGGATGATCGAGAACTACGGCGTCGAGGTCATCACCGTGGCCTGCAACCTGGGCCAGGAGGGCGACTGGGAGGGCCTCCAGGCCAAGGCGTTCGCCGCCGGCGCGGTCGAGGCCATCGTCGTCGACTGCCGCGAGGAGTTCGCGCGCGACTTCCTGGCCCCGTCGCTCAAGGCCAACGCCCTCTACGAGGGCCGCTACCCGCTGGTGTCGGCCCTGTCCCGCCCGGTCATCGTGCGCCACCTCGTGGCCGCCGCCCGCTACCACGGCGCCGACGCCGTGGCCCACGGCTGCACCGGCAAGGGCAACGACCAGGTCCGCTTCGAGGTCGCCACCCGGGCCCTCGCCCCCGATCTCGAGATCCTCGCCCCGGTCCGCAACTGGGGCATGACCCGCGAGATGTCGATCGAGTACGCCGAGGCCCACGACATCCCCGTGCTAGCCACCAAGGAGAAGCTGTACTCCATCGACGACAACCTCTGGGGCCGCGCCATCGAGTGCGGTGAGATGGAGGATCCGTGGGCCCGCCCGCCCGAGGGCGTGTGGAGCATGACCACCGTGAAGGCGTCCGAGGCCCGCGAGGTCACCGTCGGCTTCGAGCAGGGCGTCCCGGTGAGCGTCGACGGCGTGGCCATGCCGCTGCACGAGCTCGTCGTCGAGATGAACGACATCGTCGGCGCCTACGGCTGGGGCCGCCTCGACATGGTCGAGAACCGGCGCGTCGGCATCAAGAGCCGGGAGACCTACGAGGCCCCCGGCGCCCTGGCGCTCATCGAGGCCCACAAGGACCTCGAGACCATCACCCTCGAGCGCGACACCATGCACGAGAAGCAGCGCCTCGAAGGCCGCTACGCCGACCTCGTGTACGACGGCATGTGGTACTCGCCGCTGAAGGAGGCGCTCGACGGCTTCGTCGAGGTCACCCAGCGCTACGTCACCGGCGAGGTGCGCCTGCGCCTCGAGCCGGGGCGCTGCTACGTCGTGGGCCGCCGCAGCACCCACAGCCTCTACGACTACGGCCTCGCCACCTACGACGCGGCCGACACGTTCAACCACGCCGACTCCGAGGGCTTCGTGAAGCTCTGGGGCCTCGGCATCCAGACCTGGGCCGCCAAGCAGTCGGCCGCCCTGCCCGCCACGCCGCCGACGGCGACGGGCTCCACCAACGACTAGGACCCCGCACCGATGAGCACGCTCTGGCACGGCCGCTTCGAGGGCGGCCCCGCCGAGGAGCTGATGGCGTTCACCGTCAGCCTCCCGTTCGACTCCCGGCTGGCCGCGGACGACCTCACCGGATCGCGCGCCCACGTCCGGGGGCTGGCCCGGGGCGGCATCCTCACCGACGCCGAGCGCGACGACGTGCTCGCCGCCATCGACGCGGTCGAGGGCGAGCTGGCCGAGGGCACGTTCACCTTCGTGCCCTCCGACGAGGACATCCACACCGCGGTCGAGCGCCGCGTCACCGAGCTGGCCGGCCCGGCCGGGGCCAAGCTCCACACGGGCCGCAGCCGCAACGACCAGGTCGCCACCGACCTGCGCCTGTTCGCCAAGCGCGAGCTCGCGGTGGTGGCCGGGCGGGTGCTCGCCCTCCAGCAGGTGCTCCACGACCGCGCCGTCGAGGCGGGCGACGCCTACCTCCCCGGCTACACCCACCTCCAGCAGGCCCAGCCGGTGCTGCTCGCGCACCACCTGCTGGCCCACGGGTGGGCCCTCTCGCGCGACCTCGACCGCCTCGCCGACACCATCCGCCGCCTCGACGTGTCGCCCCTCGGCGCCGGTGCGCTGGCCGGCTCGTCGCTCCCGCTCGACCCGGCCGGCACCGCGGCCGACCTCGGCTTCGCCGGTGTGTTCGCCAACTCCCTCGACGCGGTGAGCGACCGCGACTTCGTGGCCGAGGCCCTCTTCGACCTCGCGCTCCTCGGCGTGCACCTCTCCCGCCTCGCCGAGGAGGTCATCCTCTGGTCGACCGAGGAGTTCGGGTTCCTCGGCCTCGCCGATGCGTACTCGACGGGCTCGTCGATGCTGCCCCAGAAGAAGAACCCCGACATCGCCGAGCTCACCCGCGGCAAGACCGGTCGCCTCATCGGCAACCTCACCGGGCTGCTCGCCACGCTGAAGGCCCTGCCGCTCGCCTACAACCGCGACCTGCAGGAGGACAAGGAGCCGTTCTTCGACTCCCTCGACACGGTGGTGCTGGCGCTGGCCGCCATGACCGGCCTGCTGGCGTCGTCGACCTTCCGGCTCGAGGCCATGGCCGCATCGGCCGACACGCCCACCAGCGCGGCCACCGACCTGGCCGAGCACCTCGTGGCCGAGGGCATGCCGTTCCGTGACGCCCACGCCGTGGTCGGCGCGCTCGTGCGGCGCAGCCTCGACGAGGGCATCGCCCTGCGCGAGCTGGTCGAGCAGTCGCCCGAGCTGGGCCCCGACGCGCTGTTCCTCCTCGACCGGGGCACCGCGGTGCGTCGCCGCACCACGCCCGGCGGGGCCGGCCCGGAGCCGGTCGCCGCGCAGCTGGTGGGCTTCGCCGACCGGGTGGCCACCGACCGGTCGCGCTGGCAGGGGTGAGGGGCCGGCGGCTCCGCCGGGCCTTCTACGCCCGCGACCCGCGGGTCGTCGCCCCCGAGCTGCTCGGCAAGGTGCTGGTGCACGACGGGCGGGCCGCCCGCATCGTCGAGGTCGAGGCCTACTGCGGCGCCGACGACCCGGGCAGCCACGCCTACCGGGGCGAGACGCCCCGCACCGCGGTGATGTTCGGGCCGGCGGGGCACCTGTACGTGTACTTCACCTACGGCATGCACTGGTGCGCCAACGCGGTATGCGGCCCCGACGGTGAGGCGGGGGCCGTGCTGCTACGGGCGGCCGCACCCCTCGAGGGCCTCGAGGCCATGCGCGCCGCGAGGCCCGCCGCCCGCCGCGACCTCGACCTCTGCAGCGGCCCGGCCAAGCTCTGCCAGGCCTTCGGCCTCGACCGCGCCCACGACGGCGCCGACCTCGTCCGAGCCGACCGGGGCGTCACGATCGTCGACGACGGCACCCCACCGCCGGCCCGGCCCGGCGTGAGCACCCGCATCGGCCTCTCGGCGGGAGCGGAGCACCCGTGGCGGTGGTACGTACCCGGTGACCCCAACGTCTCCCGGCACCGCAGCGGCACCCGCCGCCGGCCCGACCCCTCGAACGGAGCACCCCGTGGCTGAGCCAACCCTCGAACGGCCCGCCGTGGTCGGCCCCGACGCCCTCGGCCGGGCCGAGCAGCTGTCGCTCGTGGTCGACGCCCTCACCGGCTACGAGGCCGTCGACGGCCAGCAGGCCTCGGTGCGCGCCGAGATGCTGGCCTTCGCCGCCGATCACGACGACGCCCTGTGGCGCACGTGCGCCGAGGGCCACTTCACCGGGTCGGCGCTGGTCGTCCACGCCGACCGCGAGCAGGTGCTGCTGCTCTTCCACACCAAGCTCCAGCGCTGGCTCCAGCCCGGTGGCCACCTCGACGGCGACGCCAACCTGGCCGCCTCCGCCCTCCGCGAGGCCACCGAGGAGTCCGGCATCGAGGGCCTGCAGGTGGTGGTGCCGGCGGTCGACCTCGACATCCACGAGGTGCGGCCTCCGAAGGAGGACCCGCACCTGCACCTCGACGTGCGCTTCGTGGTGCTCGCGCCCGAGGGCGCCGAGGTGGTCGGCAACCACGAGTCCCAGGCGCTGCGCTGGGTGTGGCCCGACGAGCTGGCCGACCTGGGCGCCGACGAGGGCCTCGTGCGCCTCACCGAGCGGGGCCTCGCCCTGGCGGCTCGGCTGCCCTAGGGGCGTGACGGCCCGGCCTCAGCCTTCCCGGGCCGGTTCGCCGTGGCCGAGGTTGGCGGCGCCGCGCGACCAGTAGGCCTTGGCCGACACCGCGTCGGCGGCGACGCCGGAGCCCGCCACCAGCTCCTTCCAGCGGGCCACGTCGCCGCGCTCACCGGCCAGGTAGGCGTGGGTGCCCTCTCTCACGAGCCCGGCCACGACCTCGTCCAGCCGGTCGCGCTCGGCCCCGGCGAGCACGGCCACGCCTGCCGTGTCGAGGTCGTGGGGGACGAGGTCGTCGAGGGTCTCGGCGACCACCACGAGGTCGGCGGCGCCGGCCGGGAGCGACTCGAGCATGGCGAGCGAGGCCGGGGTGCCCGAGGGGTCGGCGAGGAAGAGGTGGTGGGCCGCACCGGCGACGGGGGTGACCTGGCCGCGCGGCCCGATGGCGTCGATGCGGTCGCCGGGGCCGGCCGCCGTCGCCCAGGCCGAGCCGGGCCCGTGGCCGTGGACGACGACGTCCACCACGACGTGGGGCACCTCGGCGTCGAAGGCCGTCGAGCGGATGCTGTAGCGGCGGTTGGTGGTGCCGCCGTCGCCGTCGGGCACAGCCACCATGAGGTCCTGTCCGGGGGCGGGGGAGAGGCGGGCCAGGTCGGGGTGGCCGAGCAGCAGGCGCCGCACGCCGGGTGCGGGCGTGGACGCGGCCTGCACCTCGAGGGTCCAGCGGTGGAGCCCGGCCATGCGGCCGTCGAGGGCCTCGGGTGCGGGGAGCGGGGTGGCGGACATGGGGGGCCTCCGGGGCGATCAGGCGTTCACGACTGCGTTCCGATGTATCGGAACCGGTTGAAGGCCCACCCTATTCCTTGCGGCCGCAAACGCCTGGGCGCGTCGTTCCCGGGCTGGTCGGCCCGCGGCGCGGCTGGTGGGCCGCCTGCGCCGCTCAGGCCAGGTCGCCGGGGGTGACGCAGTTGCCCATCTGCTCGTTCGCCCGTCCGGCGAAGAAGTCGATCGGCTCGGTGATCTGGCGGTTGTCCTTCACCGACACGTAGAAGCGGGCCGTGGGGTCGGTCTCGAGCGCCTGCACGTAGCGCTGGCGGTCGCCGAGGTAGGTGCGCCAGTCGCCGAGCCACTCCTGGATCATCCGCCCGTCGTTGCCCGAGTCGGCGGTGGGGGCCACCGCCTCGAGCTGCACGAGCATGGCGGCGAGGTCCTCGTTGGCCTGGGCGATCACGTCGGCCCGGGCGCCGGCGTCACGGCTCGCGTAGGCCGGTTGCAGCTCGGAGAGCTGGCCCGCGGTCACCGTGCAGATCTGCTGGGCCTGCTCGGCGAAGGTGGTGTCGGCCAGCGTGCCGGGGAACGACTTCTCGGTGGGCCCCCACAGGGCGTAGGCCCACAGGGCCGCGATCCCGACGGCCACCAGGACGGCCAGGACCCGGCCCGCCCGGCGCCCCATCGACATCGGCTCGGCGTCGTCGTCGGCGCCCACGGGCTCGGCGCCGCCGGGGCCGACGGGGGAGACGGGAGCGTCGGACATGGCGCTCACTGTGGCCCGGCGCGCCCCTCGGTGCCAGTCGGAGGCCCCGAACGGGCTTGCCGCGGCGGGCCGCAGCGGGGAGAGTGACCGACCGTGAGCCCCGCCGACATCCTCGACGACCTGCGGGCCCGTGGCCTGCTCCACGACTCCACCGACCCGGACGCGCTGCGCGCCCGGCTCGAGGAGAGGCCCATCACGGTCTACGCCGGCTTCGACCCGACGGCCGACAGCCTCCACGTCGGCAACCTGGTGCCGCTGCTCCTGCTGCGCCGGTTCCAGGAGTTCGGCCACCGCCCGGTGGCCCTCGCCGGGGGCGCCACGGGCATGATCGGCGATCCGGGCGGCCGCTCGTCGGAGCGCAACCTGCTCGATGCCGACACCCTCGACCGCAACCTGGCGGCCATCAAGGGCCAGCTCGAGCGCCTCCTCGACTTCTCCGAGGGACCGGGGGCGGCCGTGCTCGTCGACAACCGCGACTGGACCGGGCCCATGGGCGTGCTCGAGTTCCTGCGCGACGTCGGCACTGTCTCTTATAC
>CAMFLJ010000158.1 GCA_945957335.1 uncultured Actinomycetes bacterium
CACTATCCTCTTCGTCGGCAGCGTCAGATGTGTATAAGAGACAGGTGCACGACATCGACGTCTACCGGGTGCTCGCCGTCTACAAGCTGGCCTGCATCGTCGAGGGCGCCCTCGCCCGCATCCGGGCCACCCGCCCCGACGAGGACACCTCGAACACCGAGGCCACCGTGCAGGAGCTGGCGGCGCTGGCGCTCGACCTGGCCGACCAGTCGTCGGTCGCCACCCTCCGCGGCGCCTGACCCCTCCTTCCCAGCAAACGGTGCGCAGAACCTGCCCCGGAGGCAGGTTCTGCGCACCGTTTCCCTCGAGTGACGAAACGGTGCGCTTTTCCTGCCCCCGGATGCAGGTTCTGCGCACCGTTTCGCCAGTGGGGTGCTCGTAGGCTCGAGCGATGGCTGTCGACGACGAGCTGCTGAACCGCGTCACCTGGAAGATCCCCAACGCGCTGGCCCTCGTGGGCTCGCGCGCCGGTGACGAGCGCAACGCCATGACCACGAGCTGGATCACCCAGCTGGCCCAGGAACCGGTGCTGATCGGCGTTGGCGTCGACAACGATGCCGTCACCCACCGCCTCATCACCGAGGGCGGCAGCTTCACGGTGAACCTGTGGGACGCCACCGACACCAAGGTGTTCGTGAAGTTCTCCAAGCCCGCCACCGACGACGGCGCCACCCTCAACGGCCGTGCGGTGCGTGCCGCCACCACCGGTGCCCCCGTGTTCGACGAGGCGCTGGCCTGGGTCGACTGCGAGGTGCGCCACACCCTCGACCTCGGGAGCCACACGCTGTTCGTGGGCGAGGTCGTGGACGCCTCGATCCGCGACGACGAGGCCCGCCCGGCGTCGATGAACGACACGCGCATGAAGTACGGCGGGGTGCGCCGGGGCCACTGACCCCTGCGCCGCTACCGGGCCGAGCGGGCCCGGCCGGCCTCCCACATCGAGGCCATGTCGGTGGTGGTCACCTCGAGCCCCCGGTTGGCCACGCCGAGCCGGTCGAGCTCCGCCTCGGCCATCTCCGTGGCCCGCTCGACGGCCTCGGTCTCGGGGTCGTCGCCGTCGGCGCGCAGCTGCACCCGGTAGCGGAAGAAGTCGAGGGCGCGGTCGTAGGTGAGGCTGCCGGCCTCGTGGTAGCCACCGGCCACGAGCACCTCGTGCTCGGGCAGCTCGGCGGTGAGCCGGGCGCGCGCCTCGTCGTCGAGGTCCGCGAAGCGGCCCTTCACGGTGGCCCGGTAGATCCTCATCGCCATGCGCTCAGTCTGGCGTGGCCCCTCGCCGGCAGCGAAGGGGTTTCCGGTGCCGCGTCAGGGACCGGTGACGGGGCGGTCCTCGGTGAACTCGACCTGCAGCTCGCGCTCGGCGAGCTTCCAGCCGGCGGCGGTGCGCCGGTAGCGGTCGAGGTAGCGGATCGCCATCACGTAGTCGAGCTTGCCGCTGCCGTCGTCGGCGTCGTGGATGTGGTGGGCGAGGCAGTACGTCTCGCCCGTGCCCTCGTCGCCGTCGAGCTCGACGTAGTGGTTGGCCACCACGTGCATGGTGACGTCGTAGCGGCCCAGTCCGGCGAAGGCCGTCGCGACCTCCTCCGGGCCGTTGCGCACCCGGGCCGGCTCGGCCTGGCCCCGGTTGCAGATCCGCAGCACGCCGTCGTCGGTGAAGCACGCGCCCGCGGCGGGACCGTCGACGCGGTCGGCCGCCCGGGCGTAGTCCTCGACGAGGCGCCGGATGGCGAGCCGGTCGGCGAGGTCGTGCAGGTCGAGGTCGGCCATCAACCGACCGCCTGGAAGGTCCAGCCCGGCAGGAGGCCGAGGTCGGAGCAGAGCTTCGGGGCGAAGATCCACTTGCCGAGGAACTTGTCGGCGCCCGGGTTCGAGGCCAGCCAGGCCACGACCTGGCCGGTGGCCTCGGCGGGCTCGCTGCCGAAGCCCTCGGAGTACTCGTCGTCGGGTTTGATGGCCTTGCGGGCCTCGGTGACGACGTTGCCGGGATCGACGTTGAACGCCCGGATGCCCTGGCCGCGGTGGTCGGCGTTGATGCCGCCGGCGACGCGCCCGAAGGCGGCCTTGGAGGCCGAGTAGAGGATCCCCCAGCCGCCCTCGCCCGCCGGTGCCGGCGGGTCGAGGCGGGCCGAGCCCGAGACCATGTTGATCACGGTGCCGCTGCCCCGCTCGATCATGTGCGGCAGCACCGCCTGGATCAGCAGGACCTGGTTGATGAAGTTGCCGGTGAACATGTTCATCATCGACTCCGACGTCAGGTCGGCGACCTTGTCGAGGGTGCCCACGCCCTTGTAGATGGCGTTGTTGAACAGCACGTCGATGCGGCCCCACTCCTGGAGCACGGTGGCCGGCAGGCCCAGCACGGCGTCGAGGTCCATGAGGTCCATCGGCACGATGAGGGCCCGCTGGCCGAGCGCCTCGACCTCCTCGGCGGTGCGCTCGAGGCTGCCGGGCACGGTCACGAGCGGGCCGGCGTTGGCGACGGACTGGACCTCGGACGAGCCGGAGCCCTCCTTGACCGTGCGGGCGCTGACGACGACGTCGTAGCCGGCCTCGGCGAGCGCGAGCGCGCCGGCCCGGCCGATGCCGCGGCTGGCGCCGGTGACGATGGCGACGGGTGAGTCGGACATGTGGTTCCCCCTTGTTCGGGGGCGACCCTATCCGTACCGGCGGACCTGCTGGTCAGCCGCCGGGGAGGCTCAGCCCCCGCCCACCGACCAGTGCCACGGCTCACCGGCGAGCGGGGTCCAGCCGTAGCTCGGGGCGTTCGCCACCATCCAGCGGTAGGCGGCGTCGCCGGAGGAGAGCGTGCGCCCGCCGATGGTGAAGTCGACGGCCAGGCCCTGCTCGTGCTTCGAGCGCCCGGGGATGGCGGTGGCGGGGGTGCACTGCTCCGGGGGCATCTGGTAGATCGCGTAGTCGGAGGTGCCGCAGTGCTCCCGGCGCAGCTGGATCTGCGAGCTGGAGTCGCGGTAGCCGCTGCCGCCGAGGTTGAAGCCGGCGGCCGAGGCGGCCGAGAGCAGCGAGCTGAGGTTGCCGGCGATCGAGCTGGCCACGGTGATGCCGCCCACGGTGGTCAGGCCCGGCCTGGTGATGACCGGGACGGAGCCCGAGCCGCCGCCGGAACCGCCACCGCTGCCCCCGCCGGAGCCGCCGGTGTTTCGGCTGGCCGACAGCCGGGCGGCGAGCGCGGCCTGCTCGGAGGCGATCCGGCTGGAGAGCTGCGAGTCGATGGCGGCGAGCGACTGGGACTCGGCGAGGCGGTCGTTGAGGCGGGCGCTGACCTGGTTGGCGAGCGTCTGCTGCTGGGCGAGCGCGGCGTCGTAGCCCGACTTCTTCTCGGCGAGCGAGTCGCGCCGGGTGGCGGCCTCGGCGCGGGCCTTCTCGGCCGCGGCGCGCTGGTCATCGAGCTGCTGGCGGGCGCTCTTGTACTCGTCGACGACGTCGAGCTTGGCGCCGCTGGTGGCGTCGATCAGCGCCTGCTTGGAGGCGGCGTCGTTGGCCGACTCCTCGCGGAAGACGTCGAGGGCCTTGTCGCCCTGCGGGTCGATGTAGGCGCTCACCGCGGCGTCGACGACCTCGCTGCGCAGCGAGTCGATGCGGGCCTGGGTCTCGGCGGCCTCGCGCTCGGCCTGCTCGGCGCGGGCCGTGGCCGCGTCGACCTGGGCCTGGGCGTCGGCCATGGCCGCCTGGGTGGCCTTCACGTTGGCCTGGATGTCGGCCAGCGCCGAGTCGAGCTGGGCGTCGCTCGCCTTGAGGGTGTCGATCTGGGCGGCGACCTCGGCCCGCTTGCGCTTGACCTCACGCTGGTCGGCGGCGGTGTCGGCCGAGGCCCCGCTGATGGGCAGCAGGGCGACGAGGGCGATCGTCGAGCCGGCGAGCAGGGCGACGGCCCTGGTCGTGCGGCGACGGGGTGCGGCCATGAAGGCGCTCCTCCGGACGGGTCGGCGGGTGGATGGATCGGACGGTGGCGGCGTCTGCGGCTCCGTTGCCGGCAGACGGTCGTAACGGTTCTGCAATGTAGCCACGCCGCCCGCGGCTGGGGGTGACCCGGGGCGGCGGGGACGCGAAGTCCCAGGTCAGAGCGGTCGTGCAGGCCACCGGGATGTCGACTCGCCCGGGTCGTTCCGTCACATAGCCGTCTCAGAGACGGCGACGCCGGGCCTCTCCGGGCCTACCCCGGCACCGCCGCACCGGCCGGGCTCCGGCCCGAGACGGGCTGGGCCGAGTCGGGCCGGGTCGGGCCGAACCGCCGGGTCAGGCCCGGACGAGGAGCGGGTCGGCGAGGGCGAGGCCCTTGCCCCCGACGTCGAGGAGGCGTCCGGCCAGGCCGGGGTGCTGCTCGTCGACGAGGTTGGCCATGATGTCGAGCACGAGCTCCATGGTGAAGCCGGTCGACAGGGCCATGCCGAGCAGCACCCGCAGCAGCTTGGGCCGGCCGATGACCCAGGCGAAGCGGCGGGCGGTGGCGAAGAACGGGTCGTAGTCGCGCGCCAGCACGGCCTGGTAGGTGGCCGGCGCGATGTTGGGCAGCTCGAGGAAGGCCTCGGCGGCGTGGCGGCCCGACTCGAGGGCGTAGTCGATGCCCTCGCCGTTGAACGGGTTGACCAGGCCGGCGGCGTCGCCCACCGCGACCCATCCGGGTCCGCTGCGGCGTTCGACGTGCATCGGGAGGCGCCAGGCCTTCGGCCGGTCGGTGAGCTCACCGAGCTGCCACGACTCCCCCACCTGGGCGAGGTAGGCGTCGAGCATGGTGTTGAGGTTGAGGTCCTTGAAGTTCCTCATCGTCGAGAGGGCACCGACGCCGATGTTGACGATGCCGTCGCCGGCGGGGAACACCCAGCCGTAGCCGGGAACGATCCGGCCGTCCGGGCCCTCGACGGTGAGGCACGCCTCCATGTAGCGGTCGTCGGCGCGGCCCGAGGGGGCGTAGGCCCGGATGGCGAGGCCGAACGGCGAGGTGCTCACCCGGGTGGCGCCGAGCAGGCGGGCGGCGGCCGAGCCGGCACCCGAGGCGATGACGACGAGGTCGGCGCGCACCTCGGTCTGGCCGGCGCGCACGCCCACGACCCGGCCCGTGACCTCGTCGACGACGGGCTCGGCTGACGCGTGCTCGCGCAGGTCGGCGCCCGAGTCGACGGCGGCCTGCATGACCATGGCGTCGAACTCGGCCCGTGGCGCCACCGCGCCCACCGGCGGGAACGCGCCGTCGGGCCAGCGGACCTCACGGATCGTGCGGCCGGCCTGCACCCGCAGCCCGTCGATGCGGTGGAAGCGGGAGATGTCGAGGCCGAGGCGCTGCAGCTCGGCCACCGCCCTCGGGGTGAGGCCGTCGCCGCAGGACTTGTCGCGGCCCCGGGCGGCCTTCTCGAAGAGGACGACGCTCGCGCCGGCGCGCGCCAGCCACGCCGCGGCCGAGGCCCCGGCGGGCCCCGCTCCGATGACGGCGACGTCGCAGCGCTCCATGGCCGTTGATTCTCGCCCGCCGGGGAGGGCGATCCCGCATCGGGAGGAGGCGCCCTCCGTCACGTGCCCCGCTCCCGGCCGGGCGTGGTGGGTCGCGGCGTGCTCAGCCGCCCTGGAGGAGGTGCTTGGGCACGATGGTGTCGAGCTCGGCGAGGGTCCAGGGCGGGGCTTCGCGGTGGTCGCCCCGGAACGCGGTGTGGGCGAGCTCGTAGCGGGTCCAGTTGCCGAGCTCGCCACCGACGGCGTGGAAGACCTGGCCGGTGACGCCGTCGGCGGCATCGGTGCACAGCCACGCCACGATGGGGGCGACGTACTCGGGCGGCGGGGTGTTGATGTAGCTGTCCCACTCGTCCTCGGTGATCTGGCCCGATGCCCGGAGCTGCTCGAACATCGGCCGGGCGACGGCGTGGAGGCGGGTCGCCCCGCCGGGCGAGAGGCAGTTGGCCGTGACCGCGGTGCCGAGGTTCTCGTGGGCGATGGCCCGGGTCATCGACACGACGCCTCCCATGGCGGCGGCGAAGATCGGCTGGCCGAGCAGGCCGGTCGCGCCGTGGGACGTGGTGGTGATGAGGCGACCCCAGCCCCGCTCCTGCATGCCCGGCAGAGCGGCCTTGGCCAGCCAGAACTTCTGGTGGAGGAAGAGCGCCATGAACTGCTGGTAGGCGTCGTCGTCGGCGGCCAGGGTGCCGTCGAGCACCGCCCCTGCGCACCCGACCACGATGTCGACCTTGCCGTAGGCGTCGATGCCGGTCTGCACCGCCGAGCGGCAGCCCTCCGGGTCGGCGACCGACTCGTGGTTCGCCACCGCCTCGCCCCCGGCCGCCTTGATCGCCTCGACCGTGGCGTTGGCCGCGGCCGAGTTGCGCCCGGTGGCGAACTCGTCGGTGCCGAGGTCGTTGACCACCACCGACGCGCCGTGCGCGGCCAGCGCCATCGCGCACGCCTGGCCGATGCCGTTGCCGGCCCCGGTCACCAGCGCGACGCGCCCCTTCAGCCGATCCGAGCTGTCCCCCACGGTGTTCCCCCTCGTGTCGTCCCGCGCGCCGGTGACGGCGGCGGAGGTCTGCGTGCCGCGCTCCCCCTCGAGCGCGGCCGAGCCCGCAGTCTCCCAGCCCTGCCCTCGTCGCGCCTCGGATCCGCCCGGGTCAGGCCTCCCAGCGCACGGCCGGCTTCAGGCCGTTCTGCTTGATGTGCTGGAGGAGGGCTTGGGCGCGCACCTGGGCACCGTCGAGGCCCGGCCGGTCGCGCACCTCGACCACCCCGGCCGAGAAGCTGACCGTGCGGCCGGCGATCGGCGGCTCGTCCATCACCCGATCGAGCACGTCGGCCAGGCGCTCACCCAGGTCTCGTGCGGAGAGCCCCGGCGCGGCCACGACGAACTCGTCGCCTCCCCATCGGCCGGCCGCGGCGGACGGGTCGGCGCCGGCGATCGCTCGGGCCACCCGCCGGATGGCCTCGTCCCCCGCCTCGTAGAGGCCCGCCGACGAGTTGAAGCCTCTGAGGTCGTCGAGGTCGACGAATGCCAGGGCGCAGGGCATCGACATCGACGCCAGCAGGAGCTCGCTGCCGACTCGGTTGCGCAAGCCGGTGAGGCCGTCCCTGTGGGCGGCGTCGAGGGCCGCGTCGAGCTGACGAGAGAGCGTCGCGATCTCGGCTTCGGCGCCGGGGCTCAGCCCGAGGGCCGCCTCGAGCTGGTGGACCCTTTCCTGGAGAGGCCGTCGACGTTCGCGGTCCAGCTCGACCCGGGCCGCCCACAGCGGCGAGCCCGAGCGGGCGTCGGGGCCGCCACGGGCGACCACCACCACATCGACATCCGCGTCCAGCTGGCCGATGGCGAGTCGCACCCGACGCGCGAGCTGCTGGAGGACCGCGGGGTCGATGTCCGGCACGACGACCGCCAGCTGAGCGAGCCCCACCCGGCCGATGACGACATCGGGTCCGTTCGCCTCGGTCAGGACCTCGCTCAGGAGGGCCACGAGAGCCTCGGCCTCGTGAGCGTGTGCCACCTCGACATCCACCACCACGACACCGAAGCCCGCGGCGACGGCGCCACCTGCGGCATCGGCCCCTCGATGCGCCAGCCGCTCGACGAGAGCGACGAGCTCGGACTCCGTGATCAGAACAGGCCTTGCCGGCTCGACATCCGCCACTGACGCATGTTCACACGTCGCGAC
This sequence comes from uncultured Actinomycetes bacterium, assembly GCA_945957335.1. Lineage (GTDB taxonomy): Bacteria > Actinomycetota > Acidimicrobiia > Acidimicrobiales > Acidimicrobilacustridaceae > CAMFLJ01. Next base: position 7,635 of record CAMFLJ010000158.1, read on the forward strand.
GCCGGCCTCCATGGGTCGTGAGACCCTTCGCCAGCGTGATGCCCACCGTGACCGACCGCACCTCGACCCGCGGGTCAGCCCGTGTCGAAGAGGCCGCCCTGACCTCGGGCCCGGTCGGCGATGGCCCGAGCTCGGGCCTCGACGCTGGTCGGCCTCGGCGATGTCGATGTCGTCGTGGACGGCGGGCCGTTCGCCGAGGAGTCGGCCGTCGACGATGGCTCACCCCGATGAGTGGCAGTCGCGTCGGGGCGGATGCCCGGGTCGGGTGGGGGTTGGCCGTCGTGGATGGTGAGCTCGGGTGTGCCGGCGTCGTCTGGCAGTGAACCGGTGCTGTCGGGCGCTCGACCAGCCGGTTCTGGCGGGATGAGCTTCCGTTTCCCGTTGGGTTGGAGTGGTCCGAAGGTGTGGCCGTGGTGGGTCTTGAGGTCGTGGTGGTGGCCGAAGGGCCGGGCGAGCTCGTCGAGTTCGGTGCGCTTGGTGGCGGCCCAGTCGGCGACGTGGTCGATCTCCAACCGGGCCTTGGAGCTGCACCCGTCGATCTGGCAGACCCCGTCGGTGAGCGCCTCCAGTGCCGTGCACTGCAGGGCGGTTGGCTTGCGGCCGAGGTGGACGACCTTGGAGATCTCGGTGCCCTTGGTGGTCACCGCCGCGATGAAGGCGTCGCCGTCGATCATCCGCCACACGTCAGGCACCGGGATCGGCC
>CAMFLJ010000159.1 GCA_945957335.1 uncultured Actinomycetes bacterium
GCCGTCGTCGGCGACGCGTCGCTCGCCCTCGCCGAGCTGGGCCGGGTGCGCGTGCTGTGCGCCCACCGGCGAGGCCCGTTCGGCGTGGCGTGGTGGAACTGGCAGTTCGAGGGGTGGCTGGGCGAGCTCGCCGGTGGCCGCGGCGCCCGCCTGTCCGGCAGCTACGTGGGCCGGCCGGTGATGGTCACCGCCAACGACGCCCTCAACGCGGTGTCGAACGGCGACCTCGGCATCGTGGTGCAGTCCCAGGACGGCCCCCGCCTGGCCCTGCCCGACGGCGAGGGCGTGCGATTGCTGCTGCCGGCCCGCCTCGAGGCGGTCGACACGGTGCACGCCATGACCATCCACAAGAGCCAGGGCTCGGAGTTCGACGAGGTCGTGGTGGTGCTCCCGCCGGCCGAGTCGCGCCTCGCCACCCGCGAGCTGCTCTACACGGCGGTCACCCGGGCGCGGAACGTCGTCACTCTCGTTGGTGGGGCCGAGGCGCTGCGCCGGGCCGTCACCAACCGGGTCGTGCGCCAGACCGGCCTGCGCGACCGCCTCTGGTCACCGGGCGCCTAGCCGCCGCGAGTCAGCCGCGGAGGTTGGCGACTGCGGAGACCACCCACATCAGGGTGGCGGCGGCCACCGAGGTGGCCACGACGGCGGCGGCACGGCGGAGGTTCTGGGTCATCGGTCGCGAGTCTGTCAGTCGGCAAAGGGTCATCGGTGGCACCCCAAGGTGCGTGCCAGACCATCGGCCGGTCGCGGGCCTGACATGAGGCTGACGGAGAAGTTCTCCGGTCCCGACGGCGGATCGACCGCGGAGCACTGACACGGTGCGCGGCGGCCACTACCCTCCGGGGCGGCGGGGTCCCCCCAACTCGGTTCGGACGGTGCGGTCCGATGCCCTCAGGCAGGCAGGTGGCGATCGTGGATCTCGTGTCGCTCGTGGTGCGGCAGCGGTGGAGCGGAGCGCCGTCGCGCCCGGAGGCACGGCGATGAGCGACCTCCTCGACCGGTCGGCCGGGCCGAGGTCGCCCTCTCCCGACGAGGACGCCACCACGACCACGCCGATGGTCCCCCTCGTGATGCTCCTGATCACGACGGCGGTCGCCATCGCGTGCGCGCTCCTCGCCTACACCGACGACGCCGGCACCACCGACGAGGTGTCGACCATGGCGGTGGCGGCGTGGGGCTTCGGCTCGCTCGTCGGCCTGCTCGTGTTCGGCTGGTGGGGACTGCTCGACTCGCAGCGCCGCTCGACGGGCACCTACGTCGAACCGTCGTTCCGGCCCCGATTGGTGGCCGGCGTGCTGGTCGCCGTCGGCTGGGTGGCCGGACTCGGTGGCGCCCTGATGGTCGGCCTCTCGGTGGCCCGGGCGTGATCACACCCGTTCGCTCCGCGGCCCGGGCCCTGCTCGCGGCCGGCGTGCTCGCCGTGTCGCTCGCCGGCGCTCTCGGGGGCCTGCCCGGCACGGCGCCGACTGCCTCGGCCCAGTCGGCGACGGGCGACCAGGCGTGCAGCCGCGTCGACGTGCTGCTGATGATCGACACGTCCGCGAGCCTCCGCAACACCGACCCGAACGACCAGCGCGTGGCCGCCGCCGAGGTGCTGCTGCGCAGCCTGGCCGGCTCGGCCCAGGCGGGTGGGACCACCGTCGACGTCACCGTGGCCTCCTTCGGCACCGACGCCGTGGAGGTGGGTCGGGGCTCCCTGCCCGGCGGCGTCGAGGGAGCGGTCGAGATCATCCGGCCCTTCGCCGACCGGGAGACCGACCTCAACACCGACTACGTGCTGGCCCTGCGCTTCGCCATCCAGCACTTCCAGGCCGTCACCGACCTCCCGGCGCAGTGCAAGCGCATGGTGTGGTTCACCGACGGCGCCTACAGCATCGACGACCTCCGGGCCCCGGGCATCGCCGAGTACACGACCTCGACCGACGCGGCCTCGCTCGTCGCCGAGCTGGGCGGGCAGGTGTGCGGGCCGCTGCCGGCGGAGAGCCGCCTCACCGCGCCGCTCAGCGCGCAGATCCGCCAGGCCGGCTTCGTGGTGCAGCTCGTCGACCTCCGCAGCGGCACCGAGAGCGCCCGCGAGGCCGCCGACCGCGAGGCCACCGCGCCCGTGATCGACCGATTGCTGAGCGGCAACGCCAACGACCCGTGCACCGTGCCCGGCGGCCGGGTGCAGGCGAGCCAGGCCAACGACCTCGCCACCGAGTTCTTCACCCAGGGCCAGATCGCCCTCGGCCGCTCGCCGGTCGCTTGCGCCACGCTGGCCTCCGGGTTCCCGTCGCCGCTGGTGCGGGCCGTCACCGTGCTGGCCGCCTCGCCCGACCAGACCGTGTCGGTCCAGTCCGGGGGCCAGACCCTCGCGAGCGGCAAGGGGTTCGTGACCTGGGTGCTCCCTGCCTCCGGTGGCTCGCCGCCGGGCCCGACGGTGTCGGCCGCGGCCGCGGCGGGTGCCCCGGAGGACGGCTGCTACACCGACCTCTCGGCGACGATCGTCCCGGTCGGCTCGCAGCGGGTCGAGCCCAAGGCTGCGTCGACCACGCTCTCGTGGGCGGTGCTCGGTGTGGGCGCGACGTCGGCCGCCGAGTCGGGCAGCCGGCTCGGCCCGGAGGCGGTGTCGATGGCGGCCACCACCGACGGCGCCGAGACCCCGATCAGCTGGGACGCCGCCAGCCGCACCTGGCAGGTCGTCGTGACCGGGCCGGTGCAGGCGGTTCCCGTGGTGGCCGTCACCGCCAGCGCCGCCGGCTTCGGCACCCTGGCCACGACGTCGTCGAACCTGCAGGAGGGTGCCACCCTCGCCCCGCCGCGGGTGGCGTGGAGCGGGCCCACGGTGCTCGAGGGCTCGGGCACGTTCGGCGGCCGCATCGGCGTGGTGCCGGCGCCGCTGCCCGGCGGATCGGCGATCCCCGACGGGGTGGTGTGCATCGAGTTCGGCACCCCCGACAGCAGCTCGCCCGACGCCGCGATCGCGGTGAGCGAGCCGCGGGCGTGCCGACCGGCCGGTGAGCCCTTCGAGGTGAACGCCTCGATCACGGTGACCGCCGACGAGAACTCCACCGTGCTGCTGGTCCTGCCCTACACGGTCACCCACCGCCCGGCCGGCGCGGCACAGGCCCTGGTGGTGTCGACCGGGCAGACCGACATGCCGTCGTTCTCGCTGACCAAGGCCGCAGATCCCGCCAAGACGGCCCTCGTCACGCTGGTGGTGGTGGGCCTGTCGACGCTGCTCCCGTTGATCCTGCTGGTGTGGCTGATCAACCGCGAGCGTCGCCTCCCCGCGCCCTCGACCCGGCGGATGGCGAGGGTGCCGCTGGTGGCCGACGGGGGCGTGGTCCGCCGTCCCGAGGGCTCGGCGTTGCAGGCCGGCGACCTCGTTCCGGTCGAGGGCGACCGGAACGGCTACCGCCTGCCATCGGGGATGAGCGTGGTGCGGACCCGCACGTTGAGCCCGTTCGCCCCGATGGTGGTCGAGGCGACCTCGGAGAGCGGCAGCGTGTCGGCGTTCCCGTGGATGGCGCCCGGTTCGGGCCACTCGGTGCAGGTGCCGGCGGGCTTCTCCACGTTGGTGTTGATCCGCAGCGTGCCGGGCGAGGACGTGGCCGATGCCGTGGTGATCGTCCCGGCCGACGCCACCCCGGCCGAGGCCGACCGCGTCGTCGATCGCGCCGTCGCCTCGACCAACGAGCTCATCTCCCGCGTGAGCTCCGCCATGCGTCTCGTCGATCTCTGACCCCCGGCCGGCCGCCGGTGCCGATGGCTCAGGGCAGCTGGTGGACGACGAGGGGCATGACCGCAGTGGCGCCGGCCTCACGGAGGAGGGCGGCGGCGACGGTCATCGTCCACCCCGACCGGTAGGTGTCGTCGACGAGCAGCACCGGCCCGGCGGGCAGCTCGACCCCGGGCCGCACCGAGAGCGAGGCGAGCAGGTGCTCGACTCGGGGCTTGGCCGCGGTGTCGGCCGGCGGTGGGGGACCGGTGACCTCGAGGGCGTCGATCACCGGCAGCTTGCCGACGGCGCCGATGCGCTCGGCCAGGTCGTGGATGCGCACCGGCACGCGCCGTGAAGGCATGGGCACGATTGCCACCGGCCGGGCCGCCCAGCTGCCGCGCCAGCGGGTGAGCACCTTCACCATGCCGTCGACGATCTCGTCGGAGAGGGGCCCGTCGCGCCCCGACAGCTGGGCGACGGCCTCGCCCCAGCCGGGGGTGTCGGCGAACACCAGCGCCCTCCCGATGTCGCAGCCGACGATGGCGCCCTTGCGGTCGACACCGCCGGGCCAGCGCTTGCGGGGCTCGATGACCACGTCGGCGCCGCGCAGGAAGCTGCGGGCGGCCTCGATGTCGGCGGGGTCGAGGTGGCGGCCCGGCTCGGGCAGCTCGCCCGTGCAGACCGAGCACCGTCCGCACGGCTGGGGGTCGGGGTCGTCGAGGGCCTGCTGGAGGAACATCATCAGGCAGCCCCGGCCCCTGGCGTAGGCCCGCATGATGTCGGCCTCGCGCGCCCGGACCTCGCGGACCTCGTCCCACTTGGCCTGGTCGTGGGTGTAGCCGGCACCGGTGGAGACCCAGCCGCCGTCGACGCGCTCGACCACGCCCTCGACGGCCACGACGCGCAGGAGCTGCTCGATGCGGCCCCGCCGCAGCCCGGTGGCCGACTCGAGGGCGGGCACGCTCATCGGGGCCCGCTCGTCGTCGAGGGCGGCGAGCACGGCGGTGACCTCGTCGCGCTTGGGGATCGAGGCGGTGGCAAACCACTCCCACAGCCGCTCGTCGGTCTCGGCCGGCAGCAGCACCACCACGGCGTCGTCGAGCGCCCGCCCGGCCCGGCCGATCTGCTGGTAGTAGGCGACCGGCGAGTCGGGTGAGCCGAGGTGCACGCAGAACGCCAGGTCGGGCTTGTCGTAGCCCATGCCCAGCGCCGAGGTGGCCACGACGGCCTTGACCTGGTTGGCCCGGAGCGCGTCCTCGGTGCGGGCCCGCTCGGCCGGGTCGAGTTGGCCGGAGTAGGGCGCCACGTCGTGGCCCCGGTGGCGCAGGTAGGAGGTGAGCCGCTCGGTCTCGGCCACGGTGGAGACGTAGACGATGCCCGAGCCGGCCAGGGTGCCGAGGGCCCGGTCGACCCAGGCGTAGCGCTCGAGCGGGCCGAGCCCATCGATCACGGCGAGGCGGAGCGACGCCCGGGCGAGGGTGCCGCGCAGCACGACCGTGGGCTGCCCTCCGGGCGCACCCTCACCGTCGGGGCCGACGGCGCCGAGCTGGGCGGCGACGTCGGTGGTGACGCGCTCGTTGGCGGTGGCGGTGGTGGCCAGCACGGGCACCCCCGACTGGGCCTGGAGGGTGAGGATGCGGGAGATGCGCTGGTAGTCGGGGCGGAAGTCGAAGCCCCAGTCGGAGATGCAGTGGGCCTCGTCGATGACGATGAGCCCGGCCTTGGCCAGCATGGCGGTGGCCTGGCGGGCGAACTTGGGGTTGGCCAGCCGCTCGGGCGAGATGAGCAGCACGTCGAGCTCGTCGCGCGAGAGCTGCTCGAGGGTGGCGTCCCAGTCGTCGACGTTGGCCGAGTTGATGGTGGCGGCCCGCAGCCCGGCCCGCCCGGCGGCGTCGATCTGGTCGCGCATGAGGGCGAGCAGGGGTGAGATGACGAACGTTGGCCCCGAGCCGTCGGCCCGCAGGGCCGAGGTGGCCGCCCAGTAGACGGCCGACTTTCCCCAACCGGTGGCCTGCACCACGAGCACCCGCCGCCGGTCGACGACGAGGGCGCGCACCGCGGCCCGCTGGTCGTCGCGCGGGGTGGCGTCGGGGCCGGCCATGGCGGCGATGACCTGCTCGAGGTGGGTGTCGGCGAGCGCGGTGAGCTCGGCCGCCCGGGGGTTCGGGCTGGCGGGATCGCCGGGAGGTGTGTCGGTCGTGGCCATCGGGGGCTCCGGTGCTGGGCGGTGCTGGTGGCCGGGACGGCACACGATCGCTTCGGCCCCCACCCTACGGAGACCCTGTGACAGTGACGCCGAGACGCGCCGGAGCACGCCGCCGGGCGCGCCTCAGGCGTTGGTGAGGCGCAGCAGGCGGGCGCGGCGCTTGGCCCTGTCGGGCACGACCCAGCCCTCGGCCTCGGGCGCGGCCTCGTCGAAGCACGAGGTGCAGGTGGCGTGACGGCGTTCGTCGTCCCACCACGTGACGGTCCCGGCGGCGACACCGTCGCCACAGACCCAGCACGTCGTTCGGTAGAGGAGCCTCACCTGTCGTTCGGACACGGTAGGGATCCTCGGTGATCCCGTCGCCCGACTTGAACCCTTTGCCGGCGAAGGTGACCGATGCCGCCGGCCGTCGGGACGCTCGTCCCGGTCGGCCACGGTCAGTTGCCCGAGGCGGTCGGCCCCACACCCACGCTGCGGGTGGCGACCGGCTGGAACTGCCGTGGGCCGAAGGCGGTGAGCATCAGCGCCAGGCCCAGCAGCAGGGCGCCGAGCACCAGGACCCAGATCGGGGCGCGCGGGCGGCCGAGGTCGCCGTGGGCCTGCAGGGGTTGCGTCCGCTGCTCGTGCATGTGGTCTCCGCCTACTGGGATCCGTCGCCGTGCGTGAGTTTCGCGGCCACGTTCCGTGGGCGTCATGAGGCGATCGGCCCATTAGGAACGCTAGGGACGGCGCCACCGACGGCCCGGCCCTGGGAGACTCGGGCCATGCCGGGGCCGACACAGGACGACGAGGGGACCACCCACCGCTCGTTCTGCCGCATCTGCAACGCCATGTGCGGGATCGTCGTCACCGTCGGGCCCGGCCGGGTGGTCGAGCAGGTCCGCGGCGATCCCGACCACCCGCTCTCGGCCGGCTACACCTGCCCCAAGGGCCGGGCCCTGCCGGCGCTGCACCACGACCCCCGCCGCCTCGACCGGCCCCAGGTCGGCCGCGGGGCCTACCGCCTCGATGCCGGGTGGGACGACGTGCTCGACGACCTCCACGCCCGGGTGCGCGACACCGTCGAGGCCCGCGGCCCCGACTCGGTGGCGATGTACCTGGCCAGCGGCTCGGCCTTCGACGCCGCCGGCCGCCGGGCCGCCGAGCGGTTCCTCTCGGTGCTCGGCTCGCGCCAGCGCTACACCGCCACGACCATCGACACGCCGTGCAAGCCGCTCGTGGCCGAGTTGGTCGGCGGGTGGTCGGGGCTCACGCCGGTGTGGGACGAGGACGGCTCGTCGCTGCTCGTGCTGTTCGGCTCCAACCCCGTCGTGTCGCACGGGCACTCGAACGCCATGCCCGACCCGGTGGCCCGGCTGCGCCGCTTCCGCGACCGTGGCGGTCGGCTCTGGGTGCTCGACCCCCGCCGCACCGAGACGGCCCGCCTGGCCGACCACCACCTGCAGCTGCGCCCTGGCACCGACTGGCTCGTCCTCGGCTGGCTGGTGCGCCGGCTGCTCGACGACGACGCCCGTCGCGCCGAGGTCCGCACCCGGGCCACCGGCGTCGACGAGCTCCACGCCGCGCTCGCCCCGCTGCTCGAGACCGAGATGGTGAGCCGACGAACGGGTCTGGCCGCGGCTGATCTCGACGCGCTGCTCGACGCGGTCGTGGCCGCCGGGCGGGTGAGCGCGCTGACCGGCACCGGTACCTCGATGGGGAGCACCGCGGACGTCACCGAGCACGTGCTGTGGGCGCTGCACGTCGTGACCGACAGCTACGACCGGCCCGGTGGCATGTGGTTCAACCCCGGCTACCTCGGCCAGCTCGATCGCCGCGACTGGCCGGCCACCCCGGCCGAGCTGCCCGAGCCCGAGCCGGGCCCACCGAGCCGGCCCGACCTGCCCCGGCGCTTCGGCGAGTGGCCCTGCGTCGCGCTCCTCGACGAGATCGAGGCGGGTCACGTCACCACCCTGTTCGTCGTCGGCGGCAACCCCGTCACCGCGTTCCCCGACGTCGAGCGCACGCGGGCCGCGCTGGCGTCGCTCGACACGCTCGTCGTGCTCGACGTGCTGCCCACCGAGACCACCGAGCTCGCCACCCACCTGCTGCCCGCGGTCGATCAGCTCGAGCGGGCCGACACCACCTGGCTGCTCGACGGGTACCAGCTGGCGGTGGCGGGCCAGTTCACGCCCGCCGTCGTCGAGCCGGTGGCCGAGCGGCGCCCGGTGTGGTGGGCGTTCGGTGCGCTGGCCGAGCGTCTCGGCCTCTCGGCCCTGCCCCGCGGCGTCACCGTGCCGACCCCGCCCGAGTCCGCAGCGCTGGCCGCCACCGAGGTCGAGCTCCTCCGGCCCCTGCTCGAGCGCAGCCGTGGTGGGGCCGAGGCCATGCTCGGCGCGCCCTCCGGGGTGGTGGCGTCGGGACCGGTGCACGGCTGGGTGCACGAC
>CAMFLJ010000160.1 GCA_945957335.1 uncultured Actinomycetes bacterium
GGCGCTCGCCGCCCCCCTCGTGCGGGTGGCCGTCGGGGTCGCGGTGGCGCCCGCCGGCTCGCTCACCCGGCGCCCGCTGCGCCGGGCCGACCCGCCCCGGCTCCCGGCCCGGCCCCGGCCGTCGCTCCGTCGCCCCGACGCGGTCTCCGCGTCACGGCCCGCCGGCGCGATCGGAGCGGGCTCCGTCGGCGCGTCGGCCGTCGGTCGACACCTCCGCCGGGCCGCGGGTCGGCCCGCCGACCCGGCCGCCGACCGCCGTGCCGGTCTCGCCCTCTTCGTGGCGGTGGTCGCCGCGGTGGTCGTGTCGCCGGTCGTCGCGCTCCCCGCGGCTGCGCTCTGCGTCGCCGTGCCGGCCCTGCGCAAGCGGTCCGCCCGGCGGGCCCACGAGCGGGCCGTGCGGGCCGCGGTGCCCGACACCGTCGACCTGTTCCGGCTCGCGGTCGGCGCCGGCCTGTCGGTGCACCAGGCCGTGGAGGCGGTGGCGGCCCGGGCCCCGGCCCCGGTCGACGGTGCCCTCGACGAGGTCGTCCGACGGGTGGCCCTCGGCGAGCGGCTGGGCGACGCCCTCGACGCGCTCTCGGTGCTGGGCGACCCGGTGCTGCCGTTGGCCGTCGGGCTGCGCGGTGCGGCCCGCCACGGCGCCCCGCTGGCCGACGCCCTCGAGCGGGTGGCCGTCGACGCCCGGGTGCTGCGCCGGCGCCGGGCCGAGGAGGACGCCCGGCGCCTCCCGGTGCAGATGCTCTTCCCGCTCGTGATGTGCGTGCTGCCGGCGTTCGGGCTGCTCGCCGTCGTGCCGCTCCTCCTCGCGTCGCTGCGATCGCTGCAGCTCTGACGCCGCCTTCCCCCTCTGCACTTCCCCCTCCGTGCATCCCGCTCCCTGGAGGAGAACCCATGTCCGACCTCGCCCGCCGCGCCCACATCGCGCTCGTCCTTGCCGTCACCGACGTGCTCATCCGCCCGCACCCTGCACCATCCGGCCCGGTCCACGCCGGCCGCTCCCGCACCGGCCGGGCCGGCGGCGAGGCCGGTCAGACCACCGCCGAGTACGGCATGGTCCTGCTCGGCGCGGCCGGCATCGCCCTGCTGCTCGTCGGCTGGGCCACCAAGTCCGGCGCCATCGGCAAGCTCTTCGACGTGGTCATGGAGAACGTGATCGGGAAGGTGAAGTGACGCACGTGAGGCGGGGCGACCGCGGCCAGGCCACCGTCGAGCTGGCGCTGGTCCTCCCGCTCGTCGCGGTGCTCCTGCTCGTCCTGCTGCAGGTCGGCCTGGTGGTGCGCGACCGCGTGCTCGTCACCCACGCTGCCCGCGAGGCGGCCCGCGCCGCGGCCGTGGCGCCCCACGACCGGTCGATCGCGGCCGAGCGGGGCGCGGTCAGGGCGTCCGACCTGACGGCCGGCAACCTCCGGGTGACCACCTCGTCGGTCGACGGGGGTGACGCGGTCGAGGTGCACGTCGTCTACCGCAGCACCACCGACGTGCCGCTGGTGGGCCTGCTGGTGCCCGACGTCGACCTCGCGGCCGACGCCACCATGCGGGTGGAGGCGGCCCCGGGCACCTGACCCGGGGCCGTGCGCCTCAGGCGAACGCCTCGCCCTCGAGCACGTAGGAGGCCGAGCCGTCGGGGCCCACCGGCACGTCGCCGGCGAGCGTGATGCGCTGCATCGAGCGCTCGTACTCGGGCGGGGTGTCGGTGGGCACCAGGTGGGCGGTGGCCCGGTTGTCCCACATCGCGACGCTTCCCGGCTCCCAGCGGAACCGGCACGTGTAGCGGGCGTTGCTCATGTGCTCGTAGAGCATCGCCAGCAGGTGGCGGCCTTCCGGGCGGCTCAGCTCGAGCACGTGCGACGTGAAGTTGGGGTTGACGAACAGCGCCTTCTCGCCGGTCTCGGGGTGCACCCGCACCATGGGGTGCACCGACCGGATGGCGCTCGAGGCGAACTGCGCCGCCAGCTTGGTGGGCATCTCGCCGCGCTTGAGCGGCAGCAGGTTGTGGTGCACCGCGTGGAGCTGGTCGACGAGCTCGCGGATCTGCGGCGAGAGCTCCTCGTAGGCCTTGGCGAGGTTGGCCCACTGGGTGTCGCCGCCGTAGGGCGGCACGATCACGCCGCGCAGGATCGATGCCATCGGCGGGTTGGGCACGAACGTGACGTCGGTGTGCCAGAGGCTGTCGATCACCGGCTGCTCGCGGCCCCGGCCCTCCTCGTCCATCGCCGAGTTGCGGCGACCGAGCACGAGGACCTCCGGGTGCTCGGGGATCATCGCCGGGAGGGTGGGGTGGGCGGGCGTGACCTCGCCGAAGAGGCGGCCGAAGGCGATGTGGCTGGCCGGGTCGAGGTCCTGGTCGCGGAAGAAGACGACCTTCCACTGCAGCAGCGTGGCGCGGATCTCGGCCACGACCGCCGGGTCGAGCGGCTTCGAGATGTCGACGCCGTGGATCTCGGCGCCGATGAGCCCGGCGATGGGCCGGACGTCGAGCCCGAGCGCGGTGGCGGTGTCGATCGAGTCGGTCATGGTGGCCCTCCCCGGGGGCGAAGCGAGGGCAGCGCGACGGCCCACCCGGAGAAGAGGATGGCCCAGCGACGGCGATCGGGCACGCCGCGCCGAGGTTCAGCCGTGGGGAGTGCCGAGCACGGCTCGGATGAGCGCCGCCGCGGCGGCCTTGTCGAGCGGGTCGTTGCCGTTGCCGCACTTGGGTGACTGCACGCACGAGGGGCAGCCGTCGCGGCACCCGCACGCCTCGATGACGTCGAGGGTGGCGGCGAGGTGGCGGTCGGAGGCCTCGTAGCCCAGCTCGGCCACGCCCGCCCCGCCGGGGTAGCCGTCGTAGATGACGATGGTGGCGGCGCCGGTGTCGGCCAGCAGGGGCGTGGACACGCCGCCGACGTCCCAGCGGTCGCAGATGGTGAACAGCGGGAGGATGCCGATGGCGGCGTGCTCGGCGGCGTGCAGCGCACCGGGGGCCACGCCCGGCCCGATGCCGGCGGCGGCCAGCACGTCGTCGGGCAGGACGTACCAGAACGCCCGGGTGACGAGCTCGCCGGGTGGCAGGTCGAGGTCGTGGTGGCCGAGCTGCTCGCCGGTGAAGGCGTCGAAGCGGCGGTAGCCGATGACCTGCGAGCGGACCCGCACCGGGCCGAGGGCGAGCTCGGCCCGGCCGACCCGGCGGGAGCGCTCGGTGTCGAGCACCGAGATCTCGGTGGCGGTGCGGGGCTGGGTGTACTCACCGCCGTCGGAGGGCTCGACGATGGCGGCCCGGTCGTCGAGGTCGAGGTGCACGACCTTCCAGGCCCGGCCCTGGTGGAGGTAGACGGCACCTGGGTGCACCAGGCGGAACGCCCGCAAGCCGTCGACGGTTCCGATCAGGGTGCCGTCGGCGGTGGCGATGCGGAACTCCTCGCCGCCGGCGGTGCGCAGGCCCACCCCGTGCGAGGGCCAGCCCCGGCCGGCCCACACCGCGGCCGTGCCCTTGCGGTGCGACGGCGGGCGGATCTTGAGCACGTCGTCGAGCACGAGGCGGCGCACGCCGTCGTCGAGCAGGTCGGGCCACCAGCGCTCGTCGAGCGGGGTGAGGGGCAGCTCGTGGGCCGCGCACGCCAGGTGGGGGAGCAGCACGTGGCTGTTCGACGGGTTCACCACCGCGGGCTCGGGCGGGCGGCTGAACAGCTGGTCGGGGTGGTGCATGAACCACTGGTCGAGCTGGTCGTCGCCGGCCACCAGCGCGGCGATCGAGGTCTGCCGCTCGCGCCCGGCCCGCCCGGCCTGCTGCCACATCGAGGCGATGGTGCCGGGGAAGCCGTTGAGCACGCAGGCGTCGAGCCCGCCGACGTCGATGCCGAGCTCGAGCGCGGTGGTGGCCACCACGCCGCGCAGCGAGCCGCTGAAGAGCTTGCGCTCGATCTCACGGCGCTCGGCGGCGAGGTAGCCGCCGCGGTAGGGGCGCACGGAGTCGGCGAGGTCGGCGCGCAGCCGGCGCTTCACGTCGGCGGCAACCAGCTCGGTGCCCTTGCGGCTGCGGCAGAAGGCGATGGTGCGGTGGCCGCCGGAGACGAGCCCGCTCATGAGCTCGGCGGTGTCACGGGCCGACGACACCGAACGGCCGCCCTCGACGTCGTCGCCCGCCGGGTTCCAGAGCAGGAAGATGCGCTCGCCCTTGGGCGAGCCGTCGTCGGTGACCTCCTCGACCGGGAGGCCGCAGAGCTCGGAGGCCAGCCGGCCGGGCTCGCCGATGGTGGCCGACGTGAACACGAAGGTGGGCGACGAGCCGTAGTGGGCGCAGATGCGGCGCAGTCGGCGGAGCAGGTGGGCGACGTGGCTGCCGAAGATGCCGCGCAGGGTGTGGAGCTCGTCGACCACGACGTAGCGGAGGCGCAGGAAGAAGGTGGCCCAGCGGGCGTGGTGGGGGAGCAGCCCGACGTGGAGCATCTCGGGGTTGGTGAGCACCACGTTGGCGTTGGCCCGCACCCACGTGCGCTCCTCGGGCGTGCAGTCGCCGTCGTAGGTGGCGGCCACCAGGCCCGGCACGTCGAGCGCGGTGATCGAGCGGAGCTGGTCCTGGGCGAGGGCCTTGGTGGGGAACAGCAGCAGCGAGGTGGCGGGCCGCAGGCCGGTGGCGACGGCCTCGGCGATGGGCGCCTGGAAGCACATCGACTTGCCCGACGCGGTGCCGCTGGCGACGGCCACCGAGCGCCCGGCGCGCAGGTGGTCGATGGCCTCGGCCTGGTGCGACCAGAGGTGGTCGACGCCGAGGTGGTCCCACACCGCCGGGGGCAGCGGGTCGGCCAGCTCGGCGTGGCGCGCCGGCCGGGCCGGCAGGCGCTCGACGTGCACCAGGCGGGGATCGTCGACGAGGGACGAGAGGAACGTGTCGAGCCCGGGCTCGACGGGGAGGGCCACCTCGCGATGCTACGCAGGGGGTACGACGAACCACACGCGTGTGGTTCGCGGCTCGGGGCCGCCGGGCGGGGGGCGGTACCCTCGACCTGCCGCCCGGCCATCCGACCGACCCGACCGCCTCGACCCCGCCCGGAGGACCGTCGCCGTGCTCTTCGAACTCGAGGTGTCCTCGGTCGACGGGGTCGACGTCTGCACGGTGATCGGCGAGCTCGACGTGTCCAGCGCCCCGAAGCTGCGCCAGGCCCTGGTGGAGCTGGTCGCAGCGTCCCCCGGCCCGCCCCGGGTGGTGGTCGACCTCGCGGGTGTCGACTTCCTCGACTCCACCGGTCTGGGCGTGCTGCTCGGCGGGCTCAAGCGGGTGCGGGCCCGCGACGGCGCCCTGGCCCTGTGCCGGGCCGAGCCCCAGGTCCGCAAGGTCTTCGAGGTCACCCGGGTGATCGAGATCCTGCCGGTGCACGCCGAGGTCGACGAGGCCGTCGCGGCCGTCCGGGGCGCGGAGGCCTGAGGGTGGGCGACGTCGAGCTGGAGATCCCCGCCCGCTCGGCCTACGTCTCGCTCGCCCGCCAGGTCGTGGCCGCCATCGCCGCCGTCGAGCCCCGGTTCCGCACCGAGCGCATCGACGACCTGCGCGTTGCCGTGTCCGAGGCCGTCACCAACGCGGTTCAGGCCCACGCCGACGCCGCCGACGACGGCGGGCGCGTCCGCATCCGCTGCCACCTCGACGTCGAGGGCGACCGCGTCACCGTCGAGATCCGCGACCGCGCCGGCGGCTTCGACCCCGACAACGTGCCGGTCGTGCCCGAGCCCGACCACCCCGACCGGCTCGGCTTCGAGCACGGCCTCGGCATCCCGATCATGCGCGAGCTCGCCGACGAGACCGAGATCGTGCCGGTCGGCGGCGGCACCGCGGTGCGCCTGGTGGTGTACCGCTCGGAGGCCGCCGCCGGGTCGTCCGGGGCGGATGCCGACGACGCTCGACCGCAGCGCCCGCCGCGATGACGTAATACACACGTCACGATCGGGTAACGCCCGGAGAACCCCCACCCGATAGACCCCTCGCATGGCCGGCACACCCGCGTCCGACGAGGACCTCCACCCGCACCACCCCTGGTCGCACACCTGGCTCGGCACCGATCGGTGGCTCGCCCGTGGCCTGGCCCGGCCGGCGGCCCGCTTCCTCGAGATCGAAGCGGCGTCGGGTGTGCTCCTCCTGATGGCCACCGTGGTGGCTCTCGTGTGGGCCAACTCGCCGTGGAAGGGCGGCTACGTCGGCTTCCTCGATCGCGAGTTCGGGATCGAGTTCGGCAGCTGGCACCTGGTGATGAGCACCCAGGAGTGGATCAACGACGGCCTGATGGCCATCTTCTTCTTCGTCGCCGGCATCGAGATCAAGCGGGAGATGGTCAAGGGCGAGTTGCGAGACCGTAAGGCCGCCGCCCTCCCGATCCTCGCCGCCCTCGGCGGGATGGTGGTCCCGGCGCTGATCTACACGCTCTTCAACGCAGGCACCGCGACCGCCCACGGCTGGGGCATCCCGATGGCCACCGACATCGCCTTCGCCGTCGGGATCGTCTCGCTGCTCGGGCCCCGGGTGCCCGTGTCGCTGAAGCTCTTCCTGCTCACCCTGGCGGTGGCGGACGATCTCGGCGCCATCGGCGTGATCGCGGTCTTCTACAGCCAGTCGGTGAGCTTCGCCTGGCTCGCCGCCGCGGTCGCCGTGCTCGTGCTGGTTTACCTCCTGCGGCGGGCCCGGGTCTGGTACACCCCGGTCTACGTCGTGCTCGGTGTGGTCGCCTGGTACTTCACGCTGCGCTCCGGCATCCACGCCACGGTCGCCGGTGTGGCCCTCGGCTTCCTCACCCCGACCGAGGCGCTCCGCCCCGATCTCGACGCCGACGCGATCGCCGACCGGCTCGAGAACCAGCCCGAGCTGTCGGCGGCCGACGTGCAGGCCGCCTCGTTCCTCATCAAGGAGTCCGTACCGGTTGGCGAGCGCCTCTCCGACCGGGTGCTCCCATGGGCGAGCTTCGTCATCATCCCGATCTTCGCCCTGGCGAACGCCGGTATCCCGCTCAGCCGCGAGGCGCTGCGCGCGGCGGCCGGCTCGAGCGTCACCTGGGGCGTGGGCCTCGGCCTGGTCGTCGGCAAGACCGTGGGCGTGCTCGGGATGTCGCTCCTCGCCATCAAGGTCGGCATCGCGAGGCGGCCGAGAGGGGCGAGCGGCCTTCACATGCTCGGGATCGCCATGGCCGCGGGCATCGGGTTCACCGTGGCGCTGTTCGTCACCGGTCTCGCGTTCGACGAGGTGGTGTTCCAAGACGAGGCGAAGATCGGCATCATCGCCGCATCCGTCGTGGCGGCGGTGCTCTCCGGGGTGGTGCTGAAGGTGGCGGCGGCCCGGTCGAGTGCCGAGGAGCTCGCCATCGAGGCGGCCGAGGACGCCGACCTCTTCGCTCCGGCCGAGAGGAGCCGGGTCATACCGGTAGACTGAGCGGCCTGGTGTGCCGGGAAGCCTGGTCGGCGAACGTTCCCGTCGACCCCCGGAGCCCCCGTGTCGCTGGTCAGCCACCTGAGCCGAGCCCTCCACCCGAGGGGCCCCGTCGTGGGCCGGGTGACCCGGCCCTTCGCCCGCTTCCTCGAGCTCGAGGCGGCGTCGGGGATCATGCTGCTGGGCGCCACGGTGATCGCGGTGGTGTGGGCGAACTCGCCGTGGTCGGAGAGCTACGGCCACCTGCTCCACCTCACCGCGCTGCCGCTCCCGGGGGTCGAGCTCGACGTGCACGGCGCGGTCGACGACTGCCTGATGGCGATGTTCTTCTTCGTGGTCGGGCTCGAGATCCGGCGTGAGCTCGTCGCCGGTGAGCTGCGCGACCGTCGCACGGCCACGCTGCCGGTGGTCGCCGCCCTCGGTGGGATGGTGGTGCCGGCCCTCGTCTACTTCGCCATCAACCGGGGTGGGCCGGGTGCCCACGGGTGGGGCATCCCGATGGCCACCGACATCGCCTTCGCGGTCGGGGTGGTGTCGCTGCTCGGGCGACGCGTGCCGCCGGCGCTCACGATCTTCCTGCTCACCGCGGCCGTGGTCGACGACCTCGGGGCCATCGCCGTGATCGCCGTCTTCTACACGGGCTCGGTGCAGTTCGTGTGGCTCGTGGCGGCCGTCGCCGGCCTTCTCGGCCTCTGGTTCGTGGGCCGTCGGGGCTGGTGGAGCCCGTGGCTGTTCGCCGTGGTCGGTGCGCTGGTCTGGTACGCCACGCTGCGGTCGGGCCTGCACGCCACCCTCGCCGGCGTGGCGCTGGCGATGGTGGTCCCCCGCGCCGGTCCCGAGCCGGTGGCCGACCGGGTCGAGGAGCGCTGGCACCCCTGGACCAGCTACGTGGTCATCCCGGTGTTCGCACTGGCCAACGCGGGCG
>CAMFLJ010000161.1 GCA_945957335.1 uncultured Actinomycetes bacterium
CGCCCGAGCGCAGCACGCCGGCGACCTCGGCGATGGCGTCGTCGTCGACCCGGGCCCGGGCGGCCGGCGCGACCGGGGCGGCCACCAGCCCGCCCTCCGACCACGAGATGTCGGCCGGCAGGATGAGGGTGGCGACCTGTGGCGGCGGGCCCATCGACGCGGCGACGGCGGCCGCGGCGTCGGCGCCGACGCCGGCCGTGGAGGCCGAGCGGCGCACCCAGCCCGGCGACACGTTGCGCGCGACGGTCTCGATGTCGCTCTCGAGCTGGGCGTCGTAGACGTTGTGGTACGTGGCGTGGTCGCCCACCACGTTCACCACCGGCACGAGGGCGCGACGGGCGTTGTGGAGGTTGGCCAGCCCGTTGCCCAGGCCGGGGCCGAGGTGCAGCAGCACCGCGGCGGGGGTGCCCCTCATGCGCGCGTAGCCGTCGGCGGCGCCGGTGGCGACACCCTCGAACAGGGCGAGCACACCGCGCATCTCGGGCACGGCGTCGAGGGCGGCGACGAAGTGCATCTCCGAGGTCCCCGGGTTCATGAAGCAGGTGTCGACCCCGGCATCGACGAGCGTGCGGACGAGTGACTGGGCGCCGTTCACGGCTGGTCCTCCGGGTCGAAGATCGTGCCCGGGTTGAGGATCCCGGCCGGGTCGAACGCCGCCTTGATCCGCCGCATCAGCGCCACCTTCGTGGGGTCCTCGAGCTCGAGGTAGTAGGGCTTCTTGGTGGTGCCGATGCCGTGCTCCCCCGACACCACCCCACCCAGCTCCATCCCGGCGTGGAGCAGCCCGTGCACCACCACCGAGCGCACGTCGGGATCGGCCTGGAACACGGCGAGGTGCACGTTGCCGTCGCCGGCGTGGCCACAGCCGGCGATCCACGAGCCGGTGCGGGTGGCGATCTCCTCGACCGCCGCCATGTAGTCCTGCATGGCCGCACGGGGCACGCACACGTCGACCAGGTCGTCGGCGCCGGCCGCCTTCACCAGCCAGAACGCCTTCTCCCGCGCCTCCACCAGGTGGGCGGCCGCACCCGGGGGCAGGACGTAGACGTCCATGGCCCCGAGCCCGACGAGCAGCTCGCCCATGGCCTCGACGTCCTCCTCGAGTCGCGTGGTCGAGGTCGACTCGAGCCGCACCAGCAGGTAGGCGAGGGCCGTCTCGGTGACCTCGTCGGGGATGCCGAGGTCGACGTCGGTGCCGCCGCGGATCGCCGCCATGGTGAGGATGTCGATGTACTCGAGGATCGCGGGAGCCGCACCGGAGGCGAGGATGTGCGGCACCGCGGCCGACACCTCGGCCAGGCTCGGGAAGGGTGCCAGCACGGTGGCGGCGTGGGGCGGGCGCGGCACCAGCTTCACGGTGACCTCGGTGACGAGGGCGAGGGTGCCCTCCGAGCCGATGACGAGCTGGGTGAGGTCGTAGCCCGACGACGACTTCACCGTGCGGCCACCGGTGCGCATGACCTCGCCCGTGGGGAGCACGACCTCGAGGCCGAGCACGTGGTGGCGGGTCACGCCGTGCTTCACGGCCTGCATGCCGCCGGCGTTGGTGTTGACGTTGCCGCCGAGCGATGCGCTGTGCTCGCCGGGCCGCACGGGGTAGCTCACCCCGAGCGGGGCCAGCTCCGCGTCGAGGCGCTCGAGGGTGACGCCGGGCTGCACGACCGCGACGCCGCCGGCCGCGTCGATCTCGAGGATGGCGTCCAGCCGCTCGAACGACACGACCACGCCGTCGGCAGTGGGGATGCACGCCCCCGACAGGCCGGTGCCGCTCCCCCGGGCCGTCACCGCGATGCCGTGCTCGGTGCAGCAGCGGAGGATGGCGGCCACCTCGGCGGTGGTGCGCGGCCGCAGCACGGCGGCAGGACGGACGGGGGTGGAGCCGAGCGCCTCGTCGTGGGCGTAGTCGTCGCTCGCCGCGTCGCCGTCCTCGACGACGTCGGCGGGCACGACCGCCCGCAGGAGGTCGGCGGCGCGGCTCACGGCGCCGGCGGCAGGCCGAGGACGGCCACCGCCTCGCTCGGGGTGGCGACCGGTCGACCGACCGCGGCGCACAGGGCGACGACCTCCTCGACCAGCTCGAGGTTGGAGGGCATGCGCTCGGAGATGCAGTCCTCCAGGCCGACGCGGAGGTGGCCGCCCTGCTCGACGGTGGCGCGAGCGACGGGGGTCTCGATCAGGTCGCCACCGACCACGGCCGAGAACCACGGCAGCGGGCAGGCGTCGAGCTCGAGGATCTCGCGGTAGGCGGCCAGCCCCGTGAGGGTCGGCGGCAGCCCGAAGGTGACGCCCTCGCCCCGGGCCAGCACGCCCCACGGCCCCCCGAAGTAGAACTTCACGAACGAGCCCGGCGAGAGCCGCCCGGCCCGCCAGTACGACATGACGTTGCGCAGCCAGCCCGGCTCGAAGCAGGCGAAGTGCATGCCCATCCCGCGCCGGGCGCCCTCGTCGATGGCGTAGGCCATGGCGTCGTAGCCGAAGTGGTAGAGGTAGCCCTCCGGTGCCGGCGCGCCGTCGGGGCCGGGCCAGCCGAAGATGGTGGCGCCGGGGTCGACGAAGGCCAGCCGCAGGGCGCCGGCGTCGCCGAGCAGCCACTGGTGGCCGAAGCGCTCCTCGAGGGTGTCGCCGAAGCCGTTGGTGGGCAGGGCGAGCACGTCGGGGTCGCGGTCGAGCCACGGCCGGAAGCACTCGAGGTACTGCTCGGTGGCCACCGCAGCGGGCACGTTCAGGTCGGGCAGGTGCATGTGCACGATCGACGCACCGGCGTCGATGCAGGCGAGGCCCTGTGACACGACCTCCTCGACCGTGGTCGGGGCGTTGGGGTTGCCCCGGGCGCTGGTGGTGGTGAGCGCCACCTCGATGATCACCGGTGTCTCGTCAGCCATCGCTCCCCCGAGCTGGATGTGGGCGTTCGTGCGAGCGCCCCTCAGCCGGTGAAGGCGGGGCCGATCGGCGTCGGCGACACCGTGGTGGTGGTCGTCGGCGGCGGGTCGGCCGGCGGGATGCTCTGGGCGAAGTTGAACACGTTGTCGGGGTCGACGTCGCGCTTGATCTGCCGCAGGCGCGGCAGGTTGGCTCCGTAGTAGGCCTCGAGCCAGCCCTCGAGGCCCGGATCGATGTAGTTCTGGTACGCCTGCCCGTTGGAGTAGGGGGTGATGGCGTCGGTGAGCGCCCGCAGCCAGGCCGTGTTGTCGGCGATGAGGTCGGCCGGGCTGTCGGTCTGCCAGTAGGCGAGGTACTGCCCCAGCGCGAGCGAGTCCCGGTGCACGAACGCGGCGGCGCCGGGAGCCACCCGGTTCATGGCCCCGCCGTAGCTGTCGAAGCCCACGCCCCCGGCGCCGAAGTTCGTCGGGTCGGTGGGCTGGAGCGGGTCGGCCTGGCGCTGGTTCACGAAGTCGACGATCACCTGCACGCCCTCGGCCGGCATCGGGGCCGATGCACCGATGTAGGCCGAGGTGGCGGCCCACGTGTTCTGCACCAGCTGGCCCGGCGGGTTCCAGTAGGTGGGGTGGCACTCCTGCTCGGACAGGGTCTGGCACCCGGCGTGGATGTCGACCGCCTCGAGCCAGGTCATCTCCTGGACGTCCGTGCTGGTCGGCGTGAGCGCGGCGAGCAGAGGGGCGAGGATCGGGGTGAGGTCGGCGGGTGAGCCGATGAACGTGCCGGCCGCCCCGATGAAGGGCGACGCGCCGGCCCCGCCCGGCTGGGTGATCAGGGCGATGCCGGAGAACACCTCGTCGGGCAGGGTGGCGATCCACTCCTGCCAGGCGAGCATGGCCGGGACCGCGTCGGCCCACGCCCAGTCGACGCTGAACAGGGTGACCTTGTCGACCGGGTGCAGCTCGAACGTGATGGAGGTGACGATGCCGAAGTTGCCGCCGCCACCACCCCGGCACGCCCAGAACAGGTCAGGCCACGAGGTGGCCGACGCGGTGACGAGGCTGCCGTCGGCCAGCACGAGGTCGAGCGAGAGGATGGAGTCGCAGGCCATGCCGTAGGCCCGGCTCACCTCACCGTGCCCGCCTCCGAGCGACAGGCCGGTCACGCCCACCGACGGGCACGTGCCACCGGGGATCGTGCGGTCGTGCGCGGCGAGCGCCGTGTAGACGTCGACCAGCACGGCCCCGGCCCCGATCGTGGCGGTCGACGCGTCGGGCGCCACGTCGATCGTGTCCATCTGGCTCACGTCGATGATCAGCCCGTCGCAGTTCGAGTAGCCGCCGTAGCTGTGGCGGCCGTTGCGGGCCCGGAAGGCCAGGCCGTTGGCCCGGGCGAAGGCGAGGCTGGCCTGGACGTCCAGCGACGTCTCGCAGAACGCCACCGCCCCCGGCACCGTCGTGGCGAACCGGGTGTTGAACAGCTCGACGGCGTCGGTCCAGGCCCCGTCGGGCGGGAGCACGAGCTGGCCCGTGAGCTGCGCGGCCAGCGCCGCCCAGTCGGTGCCGGCCAGCGCGGCGGCGCTCGACCCTCCCCCGGCGGCGAACGCCGGCGCCGCGGCGAACGCCCGGCCCATGGTGGCGGCTGCTCCCAACCCCAGCGCGGCCCCACCCGCGCCCTTCAAGAACTCCCGTCGTGACGGCATCGCCAGAGCTCCCCTCTCGCACGCTCCCCCGCTGCCGGACGTGGGTCTAGCACCAGACCCGGCCGCCACGTCGAGGAACGGTCGCTTCGCTCCCGGCCGTCGGTGGGCGTCGCGGGTGGCAAGCTGCGGCGGACATGACCCCGCCCGACGACGACGGCGCCACCGAGCGCGCCGGGCCCTCCGCCAGGGCGCTCGAGCGGCTCCGCCGCGTGTCGGTGTGGTCGGTGCTCCAGGTCGTCATCCTGCTCTTAGCGGTGACGTTCCTCATCCGGACCGTCACCGGCCTCGACTTCCAGGAGATCGCCGACCAGCTGCGCGACACGACCTGGTGGCTGGCGCTCCTCGGCCTGGTCGTGGCCCAGCTGCCCCGGTTCGCGCAGGCGCTCTCCACCCTGGGGGCGTCACCGACCCCGATCCCCTACCGGCCGCTCTACCTCCTGCAGCTCGCGCAGAGCTACCTCGGCCTGGCCGTGCCGAGCAGCGCGGCCCGCATCGCCATGGGTGTCCGGTTCTTCCAGAAGCAGGGCCTCAGCTCGGGCGCCGCCCTCGCCATCGGCGGTCTCGACGGCGTGTCGGGCTTCGTGGTGGAGGCCACCCTCCTCCTCGGGTTGCTGCTCTTCACGCCCCAGACGCTGCACTTCGACCTCGACGCCGCGTCGCTGCCCGACTGGGGCACGGTGCTGCGGTGGCTCGTCGTGCTGGCGATCGTGATCGGCATCGTGTCGATCCTCCTGCCCGACCACCGGCGGCGCCTGACCGGCTGGGCCCGCAACCTGCTGGCCGACGGCAGCGACACGCTGCGCGGCCTCTCGGCCCGACGGGTCGGGCTGCTGCTCGGCGGCAACCTCGGCTCGACCCTGCTGTTCGCCGCGGCGCTCGGGATCTTCGCTCGGGCCCTCGGCACGAGCGTCTCCTACAGCGACCTCGTCGTGATCATCATCAGCGTGTCGCTCCTGGCCGGACTCCTGCCGGTGCCCGGCGGGATCGGCGTGGTGGAGGGCGGGCTCACGTTCGGCCTGGTCGCGGCCGGCATGCCCGAGGAGGCGGCGTTCGCAGCGGTGATCCTGTACCGCATCGCCACCTTCTACCTGCCACCGCTGTGGGGCTTCTTCGCTCTGCGGTCGCTGCAGCGCAGCGACCACCTCTGAGCCCGCCCGGCCCGCCCGCGACCTCGGCGGGCGGTGCCGGCCGGTGCCTACGCTGACCCGATGCTCGAGCCGTTCCGCATCGCCATCCCCGACGCCGACATCGACGACCTGCGCACCCGCCTGCGCAACACCCGCTGGCCCGACGAGGTCGACGGCGCGGGCTGGGACTACGGCATCCCGCTCGAGTGGACCCGTGAGATGTGCCGCTACTGGGCCGAGGACTACGACTGGCGTGAGCGCGAGGCGCTGCTCAACCGCTGGGACCAGTACCGCACCGAGGTCGACGGCCTCGGGATCCACTTCATCCACGTCCGGTCCCCGGAGCCCGATGCCACGCCGCTGGTCCTCACCCACGGCTGGCCCGGCTCGATCGTCGAGTTCCAGAAGGTCATCGGCCCGCTCACCGACCCCGCCGCCCACGGCGGCGACCCGGCCGACGCCTTCCACCTCGTGTGCCCGTCGTTGCCCGGCTATGCGTTCTCCGACAAGCCCCGCGACCGCGGGTGGGGTGTGGGCCGCACGGGCGAGACGTGGGCGAAGCTCATGGCCCAGCTCGGCTACGACCGCTACTTCGCCCAGGGCGGCGACTGGGGCTCGATGGTGTCGACGGCGCTGGCCATCGCCGACCCCGAGCACTGCGCCGCCCTGCACCTCAACATGGTGATCGCCGGCCCCGGGCCCGACGACCTGGCCGACATCACGCCCCGCGAGCAGGAGGGCCTCGACGCCATGACGGCGTACGACCGCTTCGACTCCGGCTACTCCAAGCAGCAGAGCACCCGCCCCCAGACCCTGGCCTACGGCCTGGTCGACTCGCCCGCCGCGCAGGCGGCGTGGATCCTCGAGAAGTTCTGGTCGTGGACCGACTGCGACGGCGATCCGGAGAACGCGCTCACCCGCGACGAGATGCTCGACAACGTGAGCCTCTACTGGTTCACCGCCACCGGCGGGTCGTCGGCCCGCTTCTACTGGGAGTCGTTCGGGCCGTACGTGACGATGCACGACGTCGGCGCCAAGGTCTCCGTGCCCACCGGTGCGTCGATCTTCCCCCACGAGATCTTCCGGCCGTCGCGCCGCTGGGCCGAGCACCGCTTCCCGATCACCTACTGGAACGAGCTGCCGAAGGGTGGCCACTTCGCCGCCTTCGAGCAGCCCGAGGTGTTCGTCGACGAGCTGCGCACCTTCTTCGGCCAGCACCGCTGAGCCCGCACCGACCGCTCACCCCAGACCTTCGACAGGAGAACCCCACGATGCTCACCCGCCTCGACGACCTGCTGTGCCACCAGCTGGCCCGGCCGTTCGAGAACGTCTCGCAGTCCGACCCCAACTGGGTCGAGCGCATCCACTTCCCGGTGGTGAGCACCGACGGCGGGACGATCATCGACGTGGGGTTCGGCTACTACCCGAACCGTGACGTGATGGACGGCTTCGCCGGCGTCGCCAAGGGCACCGACGTGCGCTACTTCCGCGGCAGCCGGGCCCTGCGCCCCCGCATCGACGAGGTGTTCGTCGGCCCGCTGCGCTGGGAGGTGCTCGAGGGGCTCCAGACGATCCGCTGCACCCTCGACCGCAACGACGCCGGCATCGCCTGGGACCTGCTCTACGAGGCCTCGTTCCCCGCCTCGGGCGAGGAGTACCACGAGCACTGGCGCGAGGGCCGCAAGATCGAGGAGCAGATCCGCTTCTACCAGATGGGTGGCGTGACCGGCTGGCTCGAGTTCGACGGCGTCCGCGAGGAGGTCACGCCCGAGACCTTCCGCGCCAACCGCGACCGCTCGTGGGGCGTGCGCCAGCCGCTCGTGCCCGACCCGACGATGAAGACCCACCAGCGCGCCGGCGGTGGGATCTACACGTTCGTCTACATCCAGTTCGACGGGTGGGCCGTGCAGCACCACCGCACCGACGACATCGACGGCAACCCCACGTTCCACTTCGCCGAGCGCCACCTGCCGGACCGCATCGACACGCTGCCCGGGCTCGCCCACACCGCGGTGATGGGCCCCGACTGGACCCCGCAGTCCGGCACGTTCACCTACACCGACGACGCCGGCGAGTCGTTCGAGCTCGAGTGGGAGCGCACCGGCACGCTCTTCCCCACCGGCGGGGTGGGCGGCTACTCGGGCTTCCGCGACTTCCGACAGGGCCTCTGGATGGGCGAGGAGTGGCTCGACACCGGCAGCCTCGACCTGGCCGACGGCGACACGTTCCGCGAGCTGTTCGGCCTGTTCGACTTCGCCGCCACCGTGCGCTGCGGCGACCAGGTCGGCGTCGGCATCGTCGAGTGCATCCCCTTCGGCGCCTACCGGCCCTACGGGCTCGGCGTCTGAGACGGCCCCCCGGCCCCACGCCGTAGCGTTCCCCCGACCGCCACCACACCCCACACCCTTCGAGGAGACACCGATGTCCGCGTTCGACGCCGAGTACGAGCCGAGCCCCTGGGGCCCCATCGCCGACGAGGTCACGCTCTACGAGCAGACCGGCGGCAGCCAGCCCAGCGCCATCGTGGGCGAGAACTGGATCATCCTCTGGACCCTCGGCGCCAAGAGCGGCAAGGTCCGCAAGACCCCGC
>CAMFLJ010000162.1 GCA_945957335.1 uncultured Actinomycetes bacterium
GTGGTCGGCAGCGGCCTCGACCGCATCTACCCCCGGGCCCACGGGCCGCTGTGGCGCCAGGTCGCCCGCTCCGGGGTGGTGCTCACCGAGTGGCCGCTGGGGGTGCCGCCGACGGCCTGGCGCTTCCCGGCCCGCAACCGCCTCATCGCCGCCCTGGCCGACGTCGTCGTGGTGGTCGAGAGCCAGGCCACCGGCGGCGCCATGGGCACCGCCCTCGAGGCCGCCCGCCGGGGCGTGCCGGTGCTGGCCGTGCCCGGCCCGGTCACCGCCGCCAGCTCCGACGGCACCAACCAGCTGCTGTTCGACGGCTGCTCCCCGGCACGCGACACCGCCGACGTCCTGGTGGCGATGGGCCGAGAGGTGCGCCGGCCCCGGAAGGCGGCCGAGTCGCGCCGCCGGCCCACCGGCGACGCCGCCGACGTGCTGGCCCAGGTGCCCTGGGGCCCGGTGCCGGCCGAGCGGCTCACGACCACCACCGGCCTCGACCTCGGGCGCCTCGCCGTGGCCCTCGACACCCTCGAGGCCGACGGCTGGGTGGCTCGGCGCGACGGCTGGGTCGAGCGCCTGGGCCGCCCGGCCGGGGGGCGGTGAGCGCCGCCCGGTGCCGGGCCGGTCCCTCGGGACGCCACGGGGGCACGGCTACAGTCCGCGCCGTGCCCGCCCCGGCCGATCCGTGGTCCCTCGACGAGTTCTCGGCCTCGCTCACCTCGGCCGCCCCGGCCACGGTCAAGGCCTACCGCACCGACCTCACGTCGTTCCTCGACTGGGCCGGGCGCCTGGGCCTCGAGTCGCCAGCCGGGGTCACCCGCACGGTGCTGCGGCGCTACATCGCCCACCTCACCACCCGGGGCCTGGCCCGGCGCAGCATCGCCCGCAAGGCGTCGTCGCTGCGCCGCTACTTCGGCTGGCTGGCCCGCACCGGGCGCCTGCCCGCCGACCCTTCTGCCGGGCTCAGCGTGCCCGGCGGCTCTGGGCGCCTGCCCCGGGTGCTGCGCGACGACGAGATCACCGCCGTGCTCGACGCCCCGCCCGCCACCACCTCCGACGACCCGCCCGCCATCCGCTGCCGCGACGACGCCGTGCTCGAGCTGCTCTACGGCAGCGGCCTGCGCGTCTCGGAGGTCTGCGGGCTCGTGCGCTCCGACCTCGACCTCGACCGACGCCGGGTGACGGTGTGGGGGAAGGGCTCCAAGCAGCGCGTCGTGCCCCTCAGCGCCCCGGCCTGCGACGCCCTCGACCAGTGGTTCGGCCACGGACGGCGCGAATTGGCCACCGCAGCGTCACCGGCCGACGTGGTGTTCCTCAACCGGCGGGGCAACCGCCTGGGGCCTCGCGACGTGCATCGCCTGCTCGACCGCCGCGCGCCCTCACCGACGCACCCGCACGCCTTGCGCCACACCTTCGCCACCCACCTGCTCGACGGGGGCGCCGACCTCCGCTCCGTGCAGGAGATGCTCGGACATGCGGATTTGTCGACGACGCAGCACTACACTCACGTGAGCAAGCAACGTCTACGCACAGTGGTGGACGCGACACATCCACGTGCGTGATCATCCGATCAGTACTGTGATCGGCACCGCAGGGCAGCACCTTGAGCGGGAATCCCGGGGAGATCGGTAGGTCAGGTGGAGGACCAGGCAGCCCAGACCGACGCTTTGTGGGCCGAGTACAAGGCCACTGGCGAGCGCGCAGACCGTGACCGTCTGATCCTCATCTACGCGCCTCTGGTCAAGTACGTCGCCAGCCGCGTCGCCGTCGGCCTGCCCCACAACGTGGAACAGGCCGACCTCGTCTCCTACGGCATGTTCGGCCTCATCGACGCCATCGAGAAGTTCGATCCCGAGCGTGGCTTCAAGTTCGAGACCTACGCCATCGCCCGCATCCGGGGCGCCATCCTCGACGAGCTCCGCTCGATCGACTGGGTGCCCCGATCGGTCCGGGCCAAGGCCCGGGCCCTCGAGCAGGCCTACGCCAAGCTCGAGAACCAGCTGCGCCGGTCGCCCACCGAGGAGGAGGTCGCCGTCGAGCTCGACCTCACCGACGACCAGCTCCAGACCACCCTCTCGCAGATCTCCTTCATCGGCGTCGCCGCCCTCGACGAGGTGCTCGGCGGCGGTGAGCGGGGCGAGTCCATGACCCTCGGCGACACCGTGGCCGACGTCCGCGACGGCCCCGTCGCCCTCTTCGAGGTCGAGGAGATGAAGCAGATCCTTGCCGAGGCTGTCGAGGGCATGCCCGAGCGCGAGAAGCTGGTGCTCACCCTCTACTACTACGAGGGCCTCACGCTGGCCGAGATCGGCCGCACCCTGGGCGTCACCGAGAGCCGGGTGTGCCAGATCCACACCAAGGCGGTGCTCCAGCTGCGCTCCCGCATGGCCGCGGCCGAGCGCGAGCCCGTCTGACCCGTCGCCTGACGGCGACCCATCCGGGGCCACGGCCCCGCCCTCGGCCCTGACGGCCCGCCGCCCTTCCCCCTGAGCAGTTCGTCGCGCCCAGGGGAGGGCCCATGGCCCGCCGTACCGTCGTCCTCGCAGTCCTCGTCGTCGCCGCGCTCGTGGCCACCTGCCTCGCCGCACCCGCTGCGGCCGCCGCCTCCGGGGACTCGCCGTCCACCGTCCGCTACGGCCCCGCCGTCGCCGGACCGGTGCTCGAGGGGTTCGACCCGCCTCCACGGCCCTGGATGGCCGGCAACCGGGGCACCGACTACCAGGTCGAGCCGGGCTCGCCGGTGGTCGCCGCGGCGGAGGGCGAGGTCGTGTTCGCCGGCGCGGTGGCCGGCGCCCTCCACGTCACGGTCCGCCACCCCGACGGCCTGCGCACCTCGTACTCGTTCCTGGCCGAGGTGACCGTGCGGGTCGGCCAGGAGGTCGTGAGGGGCCAGACCATCGGCGTGGCCGGCGGGCCGGTGCACGTCGGCGTGCGCACGCCCGACGGCACCTACCTCGACCCCGAGGCGCTGTTCACCGGTGCGCTCCGGCCCCGGGTCGTGCTGGTGCCGGGCACCGACGACGGCCTCGACCCGCTCGCCGAGCGGCGCTCGCTGCTCGAGGTCGTGCTCGACGGCGGTGCGGCCGCGGTGGCGTTCGTGGCGTCGGAGGGCAACGACGCGCTGACGTTGGCCGCCCACTACGCCGTCGAGCTCGACCCCGCCACCCACCTGCGCCGCGCCGCCGAGGCGGCGGCCGAGTGGGTGCGCCGCAACCGCGACTGCACCGCCGCGGGTGAGGCCGTCGCACCGCCGGCCGAGCACCGCATCGTGGTGCTCGTCAGCGGCCTCGGCAGCCACAGCGAGCGCAACACCTCGGTCGAGATCCCGGTCCGCGACCTGGGCTACAGCCGTGACGAGGTCGTGCGCTTCTCCTACGCCGGCGGGCGGGCCCCCGAGCCCGAGCTGCCCGAGGGCACGCTCCTCTCCGCGCCGCCCGACCCGTCCACGACCGGGCCCGACCCGTTCGCCTCGATCCCCGAGCGGCCGTTCACGAAGGTCGACAGCCAGCAGTCGCTCGACCTCGCCGCCGACCGCCTGGCCGACCTGCTCCGGCAGGTTGCGGCCGCCCAGCCCGGCGTGCCCATCGACGTCGTGGCCCACTCCCAGGGAGGTGTCGTGGCCCGGCTCGGCATCGAGAGGGCGGGGGCGGCCGCCGAGCTGCCGCCCGAGGTCCAGAACCTCGTCACCCTCGGCTCGCCCCACCAGGGCGCCCCGCTGGGCACCGCGGTGGAGGCGCTGGGGCTCAGCACCACGGGCTCGGGGTCCCTGGTCGCCCTGCGCAAGAGCCAGGTGCTCTCCGACCTCGACGAGCGGCTGCCGGCGATGACCGACCTCTCCGAGACCTCACCGGTGATCGCCGAGCTCCAGGCCACGCCGATGCCCGACGGCGTGCGCTTCACCTCCATCGGAGCGGCGGGCGACGTCGTGGTGCCGGGCACGGTCACCGCCGATCCCCAGGCCGACTCCCACGTCATCATGCCGAGCGGCTTCGGCCTCGACCCCCACGGCGCCCTCGCCACCGATCCGCGGGTGGTGCGCGAGATCGGTCTGGCGGTCACCGGCCGGGCACCGTCGTGCCAGGGCTTCGGCGAGGCGCTGCGCACCTTCGCCGAGGCCGAGGCGATCCGCACCGGCGAGGGGCTGGCCGGCGGTTACCTCTCGGCCGCCGCCGGCGGGTCCGACCTGCTCACCGGTGCCGGCCCGACGGCGCGGCCGGCCGTCGCCGGGGGTTGACCGGGCCGGGCCCGGGCAGCGGGCGGGGGCACCGGCTGGCCGGTTCGCCGGTGCCTCCCGTAGACTCGCTCCTCGGCCCGGCCTCCGACGGGCCCCAGCCGCGGGGCAGGTCGTCCCGCACCTCACATCCCCGGCCGTGCGTCCCACGGTCGCCTCCGCCATCGGAGGCGCCTGCACGCGTCCGGATTCCTCACGCAACCGATGGGAAGGAACACCCATGGCACCAGTCGTCACCATGCGCCAGCTGCTCGAGGCCGGCGTCCACTTCGGACACCAGACCCGCCGCTGGAACCCGAAGATGAAGCGCTTCATCCACGGTGAGCGCAACGGCATCTACATCATCGACCTCCAGCAGACGCTGGGTCGCATCGAGACCGCCTACGGCTTCGTCCGCGACCTCGTCGGCGACGGCGGCACCATCCTCTTCGTGGGCACCAAGAAGCAGGCCCAGGACCCGGTGCAGAGCTACGCCGAGAAGTGCGGCATGCCCTACGTGAACGAGCGCTGGCTCGGCGGCATGCTCACCAACTTCCAGACGATCTCCAAGCGCGTCGCGAAGATGAAGGAATACCAGCGCATGCGCGACTCGGGTGAGTTCGAGGCCATGCCCAAGAAGGAAGCCCTCCTCATCAGCCGCGAGCTCGAGAAGCTCGAGCGCAACCTCGGCGGCATCCGCAACATGGAGCGCCTGCCCGACGCCATCTTCGTGCTCGACACGAAGAAGGAGGACATCGCCGTCACCGAGGCCAACAAGCTCGGCCTGGCGATCGTCGCGGTGGTCGACACCAACTGCGACCCCGACATCATCCAGTACGTCATCCCCGGCAACGATGACGCCATCCGCTCGGCCAACCTCATGGCCCGCGTGATCGCCGACGCCGTCGAGGAGGGCCGCTTCATCGCCTCCCGCAAGCGGGGCGCCGCCGCCCCTGCCGCCCCGGTCGTCGCCGAGCGCACCGCCGAGGAGGAGGCGGCCCACGCCGCCGCCCAGGCCGACGCCCGCCGTCAGGCCGCCGAGGCCCAGCAGGCCCGCGAGGCCCGCATCGCCGCCGAGAAGGCCTCCGGCCAGAGCGCGGTCGAGAACGAGGCCCTCGCCGACGAGGTGCCGTCGAACCCCGGGCTCACGCCCGAGAACGCCCAGAACATCCTCGACGACGCCTCCGCCGTGACCCAGGCCGAGATCGCCGCCGAGAAGACCGCTTCCGAGGAGGCCTGACCCCCCATGGCTGACTTCACCGCCAAGGACGTCCAGACCCTGCGCCAGGCCACCGGCGCCGGGATGATGGACGCCAAGAAGGCGCTGACCGAGAACGACGGCGACATGGAAGCCGCCGCCCAGTGGCTGCGCGAGAAGGGCCTGGCCAAGGTCGCCAAGCTCGACGACCGCGAGAACAGCCAGGGCTCGGTCACCGCCGTCGTCGACGGCCAGGTCGGCGCCATCGTGCAGCTCAAGAGCGAGACCGACTTCTCGGCGAAGGCCGACGACTTCACCTCGCTCGTGCAGGACCTCGCCGAGCTGGTCGTGGCCAAGGGCACCGACGCCGTGGCCGAGCTGAACGACGAGCTCGACACGCTGAAGATCCAGAAGAAGGAGAACATCGAGGTCGGCACCGTGGTCCGCTTCGAGGCGGCCGACGGCAACATCCTCGACTCCTACCTCCACCTGCAGGACGGCCGTGGCGTCAACGCCGTGCTCGTCGAGCTCGAGGGCGGCTCCAAGGAGCTGGCCCACGACATCGCCGTGCACATCGCCTTCGCCAAGCCGGCCTACCTCAACCGTGACGAGGTCCCCGCCGCCGACGCCGAGCGCGAGCGCCAGGCCCTCCTCGACATCACCAAGGCCGAGGGCAAGCCCGAGCAGGCCTGGGACAAGATCGTCGAGGGTCGCCTGAACGCCTGGTACAAGGAGCAGGTGCTCCTCGAGCAGGGCTTCGTGCGCGACGACAAGCAGACCATCACCCAGCTCCTCGGCGACGCCACCCTCGTGCGCTTCGCCCAGGTCTACATCGGCGGCTGATGGCCTCCGCCCCCGCCCGCTGGTCGCGGGTCCTGCTCAAGGTGTCCGGCGAGGCCTTCGCCGGTGACGCCGGCTACGGCATCGACGGTGGCGTCGTGGCGGGCATCGCCCGCGACATCGTCCAGGTCAGCGCCGACACCGGGGTCGAGATCGCCGTGGTCGTGGGCGGGGGCAACATCTGGCGGGGCATGACCGGGGCCGGTGCGGGCATGGACCGCGCCCAGGCCGACTACATGGGCATGCTCGCCACGGTGATCAACGCGCTGGCGCTGCAGGACGTGCTCGAGCAGCAGGGCCAGCCCACCCGCGTCATGTCGGCCATCCAGATGGCCCAGGTCGCCGAGCCCTACATCCGCCGGCGGGCGATCCGCCACCTGGAGAAGGGCCGGGTCGTGATCTTCGCCGGCGGCACCGGCAACCCGTTCTTCACCACCGACACCACCGCGGCGCTGCGGGCGGTCGAGGTCGAGGCCCAGGTGCTCCTGAAGGGCACCCACTCGGGCACCGACGGCATCTACACCGACGACCCGCGCACCAACCCCGACGCCGTGAAGCTCGACGAGGTGTCCTACCTCGACGTGCTCAACCAGGGCCTGCGGGCCATGGACTCCACGGCCATCACGCTGTGCATGGACAACGACCTGCCCATCGTGATGTTCGACCTCACCGGCGACGGCAACGTGCGGTCGCTGATCGAGGGCGGGTCGGTCGGCACCCTCGTGCGCTGACCTGCGGGAACGGGCCGTCACGGCCCGCGGCGGGCCGCGGCGCGGGAGCCTCCCGGCGGCGGAGGGGCTAGCGTCGCAGCTGACCTGCTGCGGATCGACCCACCCCGATCCGCGTCGCCATGGGGCCACCGGCGCGCCCGACGCAGCCGCGGCCACCATCGCCGGCACCCACATCCGACGCCAGGAGTTTGCGCACACATGACGAGCGAGATGGCCGAGCTTCTGCTGGCCGAGACCGACGAGACGATGGCCAAGGCCGTCCAGCACTCCAAGGCCCAGTTCGCCACGATCCGCACCGGCCGGGCCGCGCCCGCCCTCGTCGAGAAGATCCCGGTCGACTACTACGGCGCCGAGACCCCGCTGCAGCAGCTCGCCGGGTTCCAGGTGCCCGAGGCTCGCCAGCTCCTCATCACGCCGTACGACAAGTCGGCGATCGGCGCCATCGAGAAGGCGCTGCAGCAGTCCGACCTCGGCCTGAACCCCAGCAACGACGGCATCTCGATCCGCCTCTCGTTCCCGCCGCTGACCCAGGAGCGCCGCAAGGAGCTCGTGAAGGTGGTCAAGCACATGGCCGAGGAGGGGAAGGTGGCCCTCAGGAACCAGCGGCGGGCCACCCGCCACGAGCTCGACAAGCTCGAGAAGGACAGCGAGCTCTCGAAGGACGAGCTCGAGCGGGCCGAGAAGGAGCTCGACAAGCTGATCCACGTCCACGAGGCGGAGATCGACCAGGCCCTGGCCGCCAAGGAAACCGAGCTCCTGGAGGACTGATGGCCCCCGACAAGCTCTCTCGAGATCCCGGCCAGAGCGGCGACGAGCCGACCGAGGGCGTGCGGATCATCGCCGCCGAGGAGCTGGAGGAGGTCGCCGAGCGCGGCGAGGTCGCCCAGCGGCGCTCCCCGGGCGAGCCCGGCTACAAGGACCGCCCGGCACCCCCGCCCGACGACGTTTCGCCGGCCATCCGGTTCCCGCTGCCCGACAGCGCCGACCCCTCGGACATCGTGCGGCCCAAGCCGGCACCGGTCGTGGCGCCCCGTGCCGCGGGCTCGGTGCCCGACCGTCCCGAGGCGCCGGCCGCGGCCGACGACGACACCACGTCGGTGTCGCTCGGCGAGGAGGCCGAGCCGGCCACCCCGAGCGGCCCGCTCGGTCGCCTCGACGAGCCCGTGCCCTTCGCCGACCCCCAGCCCGGTGACCCGGCCCGCCCGCCCGCGGTGGGGGCGGCGCCGCCCCCGCCGCCGGTCGGCGCCCGTGGGGGGGCCGCCACCCCGGCCCCCCCCCAGGCCGCCGACGCACCCCCCCCCCCCGGGCACGACCACGGGCCCGCCCCC
>CAMFLJ010000163.1 GCA_945957335.1 uncultured Actinomycetes bacterium
CTCCGGGCCGCCGGCGTGGAGGTGGTCGTCGGCGTCGGTGCCGACGCCGCCGCCGAGCAGCTCGCGCCGTACCTCCACCACCGCCGCACCGGGCGGCCCTACGTGGTGCTGAAGCTGGCGGCGTCGCTCGACGGCCGCACCGCCGCCCCCGACGGCTCCTCGCAGTGGATCACCGGGGCGGAGGCCCGCCTCGACGCCCACCGCCTGCGGGCCGACAGCGACGCCATCGTGGTGGGGGCGGGCACCGTGCGGGCCGACGACCCCTCGCTCACCGTGCGCCTGCCCGACGGCGAGCGGGGCCCCGACGACACCGAGCCGCTGAGGGTGGTGCTGGGCCGGGCCCCGGAAGGCGCCGCGATCCACCCCTGCCTCGAGCTCGACGGCGAGCTCGGCGCGGTGCTCGACGAGCTCGGCTCGCGCGGCGTGCTCCAGCTCATGGTGGAGGGCGGCGCCGGCGTCGCCCACGCCTTCCACGCCGCCGGCCTGGTCGACCGCTACGTCGTCTACCTCGCCCCGGTGCTGTTCGGGGGCGACGACGGCCGAGGCCTCTTCGCCGGCGCCGGGGCCCCCACCATCGACGACGTCTGGCGGGGCCGAATTGTCAGCCTGCGCCACCTGGGCGACGATCTCCGTCTCGATCTGGAAGGAAGCTGACATGTTCACCGGCATCGTCTAGGAGCTCGGGTCCGTCGTGTCCCGTGACGGCTCCCTGCTCCGCATCGCCGCCCGCACCGTGCTGGAAGGCGCCGGCCTCGGCGACTCCACCGCGGTCAACGGCTGCTGCCTCACCATCGTCGACTTCGACGTGGCCGAGGGCTGGTGGGACGCCGACGTCAGCGACGAGACCTACGCCCGCACGAGCCTCGGCTCGCTGGAGCCCGGCGACCCGGTGAACCTCGAGCGCCCGGTGCGCCTCGAGGACCGCCTCGGCGGCCACCTCGTGCAGGGCCACGTCGACGCCGTGGGCGAGATCGTGGTGCCCGTGCCCGACCTGCGCGTGCGCATGCCGGCCCACCTGCTGCGCTACGTCGTCGAGAAGGGGTCGATCACCGTCGACGGCATCTCCCTCACCGTCGTCGAGGTGCTCGACGACGGCTTCACCGTGGCGATCATCCCGCACACGTCTGCGGTCACGACCCTCGGTTCCAAGGGCCCCGGCGCCCTGGTGAACCTCGAGGTCGACGTCATGGCCAAGTACACCGAGCGGCTCCTCGAGGGCCAGCTCGCCGCGCTCGCCGCCCAGGCCGGCGTCCCCACCACGGCCCCATCCGAGGAGGCCCGATGAGCCCGCACACCCAGCAGCGTTCCGAGTACGCCGACGCGTTCGCCACGATCCCCGAGGCCGTGGCGGCCATCAGCCGGGGCGAGATCGTCGTCGTCGTCGACGACGAGGACCGCGAGAACGAGGGCGACCTGATCATGGCCGCCGAGGCGGCCACGGCCGAGAACATCACGTTCTTCGTGCGCCACACCTCCGGCGTGATCTGCGCGCCGCTCACCGGCGAGCGCCTCGACGAGCTCGACATCCCGCTGATGGTCCGCGACAACACCGAGGCCCAGCGCACGGCGTTCACCTACAGCGTCGACTTCCGCCACGGCACCTCCACCGGCATCTCGGCCGCCGACCGCGCCACCACGATCCAGTCGCTGATCGACCCGGCCACCCGCCCCGGCGACCTCGCCCGGCCCGGCCACATCTTCCCGCTGCGCTACTCCGAGGGCGGCGTGCTCAAGCGGGCCGGCCACACCGAGGCCGCGGTCGACCTGGCCCGCATGGCCGGGCTCTACCCGGCCGGCGTGCTCTGCGAGATCGTCAACGACGACGGCACCATGGCCCGGGTCCCCGACCTCGTGCAGTTCTGCAAGGAGCACGACCTGCTCCTCATCTCGATCGCCGAGCTCATCCGCTACCGGCGCCAGACCGAGAAGCTCGTGAAGCGGGTGTCCGAGGCCCGCATCCCCACCGAGTGGGGCGACTACACCTGCTACGTCTACGAGTCGGTGCTCGACGGCGAGCAGCACGTGGCGTTCGTGAAGGGCGCCGTGCAGGGCGAGGAGAACGTGCTGGTCCGGGTGCACTCCGAGTGCCTCACCGGTGACGTCTTCGGCTCTCGCCGCTGCGACTGCGGCATCCAGCTCGACCAGGCCATGAAGCGCATCGACGAGGAGGGCCTCGGCGTCGTCGTGTACCTCCGCGGCCACGAGGGCCGCGGCATCGGCATCGGCCACAAGATCCGCGCCTACTCGCTGCAGGACGAGGGCCACGACACCGTCGAGGCCAACGAGGTCCTGGGCCTGCCGGTCGACAGTCGCGAGTACGGCATCGGCGCCCAGATCCTCGTCGACCTGGGCATCACCACCATGCGCTACATGACCAACAACCCGTCGAAGTACGGCGGCCTGGAGGGCTTCGGCCTCGACATCGTCGAGCGGGTGCCGCTGGAGTCGGCCCCGAACCCCGAGAACATCGCCTACCTGCGCACCAAGCGGGACAAGATGGGCCACATGCTCGAGGGGCTCGACGACTGATGTCCAGCAACTTCCGCGCCGCCAACTCGGTCACCGGCGACGTCGACGGCACCGGTGTGCGCGTCGGCGTGGTGTGCGGCCGGTTCAACGACCACATCACGAACCGCCTGCTCGAGGGGGCCGACAACGCCCTCGCGGTGCACGGCGTGGCCGAGTCCGACGTCACCGTCGTGTGGGTGCCCGGCGCCTACGAGGTGCCGATGGCGGCCAAGGCCCTCATCGAGAACGGCCACGTCGACGCCGTGGTGTGCCTCGGTGCGGTCATCCGCGGCGAGACCTCGCACTACGACTTCGTGGCCGGCGAGTGCGCCCGGGGCATCCAGGACGTGCAGCTCGCCACCGGCGTGCCCGTGATCTTCGGCGTGCTCACCACCGAGAACCTCGAGCAGGCCCTCGCCCGCTCCTCGGAGGACGACAACAAGGGCGAGGAGTCCGTGCGCACGGCCCTCGAGATGGTCAACCTGCTGCGCCGCCTGGCCGCGAAGGGCTGACGGCGCGGACGACGGCGGACGAGGCGGCCGGCGCCGGCGTCAGCCGGTAGCGGTGCCGAAGAGCCAGCCGATGAGCATGGTGACGCCCATGGCGGCGATGCCGCCGAACACCACGCGTGCGGTGGGCCGTCCCACCTTGGCGCCACCGAGCACGGCGCCGGTCATGCCGAGCGCGAGCAGGGCGATCACCGAGACCACCAGGATGGCGACGATCCGGACGCCGGCCGACGAGGAGTCGGGCACGAGCGCGGCGGCGATCAGCGGCAGCGCCGCACCGAGGGCGAACGCCACGGTCGACGACACCATGGCCTGCAGGGGCCTGGCCAGCGTGGTCTCGCTGATCCCGAGCTCCTCGACCAGGTGGGTGCGCAGGGCGTCGTGCTCGGTGAGCTTCACCGCGACCTCGCGGGCGAGCTCGTGGTCGAGCCCCTTGTCCTGGTAGATGGCGGTGAGCTCGGCGAGCTCGCGCTCGGGGACGTTGGCCAGCTCCCACTCCTCCTTGGCGATGTCGGCCCGCTCGGAGTCGCGCTGCGAGCTGACCGACACGTACTCGCCCAGGCCCATCGAGAGGGCGCCGGCGGTGAGCCCGGCCACGCCCGCGGTGAGCACCGCGCTGCGGCTGGCGTCGGCGGCGACCACGCCGAGGATCAGCGCGGCGGTGGAGATGATGCCGTCGTTGGCGCCGAGGACCGTGGCCCGCAGCCAGCCGGCGCGGTGGCTGAGGTGGCGTTCCTTGTGCGGCGGCATGGGGTCGATCCTACGGTCGGTCCCGCCGGACAACCCGCTCGGAGCCCCTCTCGGCAGGCGGTAGGTTTGCCGACATGCTGAAGCTCGTCCTCCCCAAGGGCTCGCTCGAGAAGGCCACCCTCGAGCTGTTCGAGGCCGCCGACCTCAAGGTCTCTCGCGACTCCGCGGTGCAGTACAAGGCCACCATCGACGACCCCCGGGTGGCCGAGGTCCGCATCCTGCGCCCGCAGGAGATCCCGATGTACGTCGCCGAGGGCCTCTTCGACCTCGGCATCACCGGCCGCGACTGGGTCGAGGAGACCGCCAGCGAGGTCGTGTCACTGGGCGAGCTCCAGTACTCCAAGGCCACCTCGAACCCGGTGAAGATCATCGTGGCGGTGCCCCAGGAGTCGCCGGTGGGCAGCGTCGCCGAGCTGCCCCAGGGCGTGAAGGTCTCGAGCGAGTACCCCGAGCTCACCCGCCGCTTCTTCGCCGACAAGGGCATCGACGCCGACATCCGGCTCTCCTACGGCGCCACCGAGGCCAAGGTCCCCGACATCGTCGACTGCATCGTCGACATCACCGAGACGGGCCGGGCCCTGCGCGCCGCGGGCCTCAAGATCATCGACACGATCCTCGTGTCCTACACCGAGCTCGTGGCCAACCCGGCGTCGTTCGCCGACCCCGAGAAGGCCCACGCCATGCACCAGCTGCAGACCCTCCTCGAGGGCGTGCTGGAGGCCCGGGGCAAGGTGCTGGTCAAGCTCAACATCCCCACCGACCGGCTCAACGCGGTCATCGAGATCCTGCCGTCGATGAAGTCGCCGACGGTCAACGAGCTGTTCGGGGGGGCCGGCTACGCGGTCGAGACCGTCGTCGAGAAGCGCCGGATCAACACGCTGATCCCGGCCCTCTCCGATGCCGGGGCCACCGACATCATCGAGCTGCCGATCTCGAAGATCGTCCACTAGCCGGTCCGGCCCTCTCCGATGAGCGACCGTCCCGGCATCCCCCTCGGCCCCGGGCGGGGCGTCGTCGAGTCGTTCGACGATCCCCGTGGCCTCGGCGTCGTCCGCTCCGACGACGGCGTCGACTACCCGTTCCACTGCACGGCGGTGGCCGACGGCACCCGCACGATCGCGGTGGGCACGCCCGTGTCGTTCCGGGTGGTGGCCGGTCGGATGGGCCGGTGGGAGGCCGCCGGCATCGAGCCCGTCGGGGCCTGACCCGCCGGGGTGGTGGCGGTCTCACCCAGGTGGGTGAGGACGGTGCCCACCTCCTGCCCTGCGCGCCCGCCTCGGATCGGGTCGATGTCTCCGGTAGGTGGAGCGCCGCGGAGACCCGCGGCGGGGCCTGGAGGCGTCCGATGCGCACCGAGTGGGTGGAAGGGATGGTCGAGATCGGACGGCGCACCGAGCGGGTGCACGCTCAGGTGGGCCCCCACGTGGCGGGGGATCGCTTCGATCCCTGCCTCGAGGGTGTCTTCGTCCCCTCGCCCGACCTCGAGGTCGGGCGGGCTGTCCACCTCCGCCTCGACGACGGCCGTGAGGGCCTCGTCGTGGTGGTCGGGGAGGGCGGCCGCTTCTTGTCGGTCGGCCCGCTCGAGTAGCCCCCGGCCCGGGGTCACCGCCGCCAGCGTCGCCGGGGTGGCACCGGGGCCGTGGGGTCAGCCCTCGGTGTCGTCGGCCGGGTCGTCGTCGAGCTCGTCGAGGTCGTCGTCCCCGTCGGCCAGCTCGTCGTCGGGCGCCTGGGAGCGCAGCTGCACGAACACCATCTGGAGCTGGGTCAGCGCGTCGCGCAGGGCCTGCCCGTCGGCGCCGAGGCGGTCCTCGGTGGTGTCGAGCACGGCGGCCATGGCGTCGATCGCCAGGCGGGCCTCCTCGAGGTCGGGCTCGGGCTGGCCCAGGTGGATGGCGGCGAGCTCGTAGAGGCCCACGACGTGGTTGGTCACGAACTGCGCGGCCGGCGCCGAGAGGATCTGGCGCTGGACCTCGGCCATCTGGGCGATCATCGCCTCGGCCTGGGCCCGCTCCTCGGGGCTCAGCGACTCGAGGTCGGGGCCGCCCACGCGGCCGGCCACCCCGGCGTCGCCGCCGGCCGACGCCGATCCGCCGCCACGCTCGACGGGCACCTCGCCACCCGGCGTCCACAGGCTCATCAGGGTCTCCTCGCAGCTGCGTCGGTCTGGTGTCTCGGGGGCCCCGGCGGGGCGCAGCACGCCCCGGAGCGGGACGGGAACGGCCCGTCGCTCGCTTCTGGCGGCCGAGATCGCTATCGTAGAGCGCTCACAACCGAACGGAAGCGGGGCTTCGCCCCCACCTGGCCACCTCGAGTGCGTCCAGGTCGAAGGCTCTCACGAGCCGGCACCGACGTCGAGCCGCCCGCGGGCGGCTCCTCGTGGGCCCGGAACGCGGCGGTCGTCGGCTTCCCCGGCGTCCGCCGTCGTCGCGTCCGGGCCTCGTGCCCCCGCCTCCTCGTCGGCCGCCACGCAGCATCCGTAGTCGTAGATGCCGAGGGAGGACCTGGCACGAATGAGGAGTGACCGGCCATAAGCACGGCCGCCGCAAGCAACGAGCCCCGGATCAACGACCGCATCCGCGCCCGCGAGGTGCGGTTGGTCGGACCCGACGGCGCCCAGATCGGAATCAAGCCCCTTCCCGAAGCCCTCTCGATGGCCCGGGAGCTCGAGCTCGACCTCGTCGAGGTGGCCGACAAGGCCAACCCACCTGTCTGCCGGATCATGGATTACGGCAAGTACAAGTACGAGGCCGCGCAGCGAGCCAAGGAGTCCCGCAAGAAGTCCACCAACGTGGTGGTCAAGGAGATGAAGTACCGGCCCAAGATCGGCGCCGGCGACTTCGGAACCAAGACCAAGAAGGTGGAGCACTTCTTGTCGGAGGGGCACAAGGTCAAGGTCACGATCATGTTCCGTGGCCGTGAGATGCAGCACCCCGAGCTCGGGCGCAAGATCCTCGACCAGGTGGCCGAGGCCGTTGCCGACCAGGGCCGCGTCGAGGTCTACCCCCGTCTCGACGGCCGCAACATGACCATGGTCCTGGGCCCCGACAAGAAGGCCCAGGCCGCCGCCGAGAAGCGTCGCCAGGCCGAGACCGAGGGCGCTGCCGAGGCTGCTCCCGCCGCCGAGGCCGACGAGGTCACCGCTCCCACCGCCGAGGCCACCGAGGCCGAGTCGGCCCCCGACACCGTCGACGAGGTCGAGGCCACCGAGGCCGACACCGACGAGGCCTGACGCCCGCAATCCCCCCGCACGTCCGACGTCGCAGGGACCACACCCCGGAGACACCGCAATGCCCAAGATGAAGACCCACAGCGGCGCCAAGAAGCGCTTCAAGATCACCGGCTCGGGCAAGATCACCCGCCGCAAGGCGAACCTGAACCACATCCTCGAGAAGAAGTCGCCTGCTCGCAAGCGCCGCCTCTCGGGCGACTTCGAGCTGGCCCCCGGCGACGCCGCCCGCGTCCGCCGCCAGCTCGGCATCTGATCGAACACCCGGCCGGCCCGCCCCCCCCCGGCGGTGCCGGCCTTCCCCGAACCGCGTTCACGCACCACCCACGAAGGAGGCTCCGATGGCCCGGGTCAAGCGCGCTGTCGCCAGCAAGAAGCACCGCAAGACGACCCTCGAGCGGGCGAAGGGGTACTACGGCAACAAGAGCCGTTCGTACCGCGCCGCGAACGAGCAGGTCATGCACTCGCTCCAGTACGCCTACCGCGACCGGCGGGCACGCAAGGGCGACTTCCGCCAGCTCTGGATCCAGCGCATCAACGCCGCGTGCCGCCTCAACGGCACCAGCTACTCGAAGTTCATCGCCGGCCTGAAGGCCGCCGGTGTCGAGGTCGATCGCAAGAACCTGGCCGAGATCGCCGTGTCCGACCCGGCGGCGTTCACCGCCCTGGTCGAGGCGGCCACCGCCGCGTCGGCCAGCGCCTGAGCCACCAGCCCCCGACGACCCCCGTGGCCGTCGAGCCGGCGCCGCTCTCGGCGAACAACCCACGTCTGACGTCCCTACGGCGCCTCTCGGGGCGCCGTAGGGCGCGTCTGGACGCGGGTCGCTTCGTGGTCGAGGGCCCGGTGCCGGTGGCCGAGGCGCTGGCCGCCGGCGTGGTGCTGGAGGAGGCCTTCGTCGACGCCGAGGCGTGGGCGGCCGCCGAACCGGGCTCCCCGTTGCGTGCCGCCGTCGAGGCGGCGGTCGCGGCCGGCACCCCGGTGTGGTCGCTCGGCCCCGGCGTGCTCGACAAGGTCGCCGACACCGTCACCCCCCAGGGCCTGGTGGCGGTGGCTCCCCGCCGCCCGGCCGACCTGGCTGCCGTCGTGGCCGCCGGGGCCGCACCCGTGCTGGTGCTCGTCGACGTCGCCGACCCCGGCAACGCCGGCACCCTCGTGCGCACCGCCGAGGCGGCCGGCGCCGCGGGCGTGGTGTTCGCCGGCGCCTCCACCGACCCCTTCGGCCCCAAGGCCGTGCGCGCCGCGGCCGGTTCGGTGCTGCGC
>CAMFLJ010000164.1 GCA_945957335.1 uncultured Actinomycetes bacterium
GGCGAGCTCAGGCACCAGGTGGGGAACCGTGTGTGTGGGTGGGTGGGTGGGCGGGTGGGTGGGTGTATGTATGTGTGCGTGTTTGTGTGTGTGTGTGTGTGTGCGGAAGCTGCCGGCGGAGGCGGAGGAGCACCGGCCCCTCCCCCGGTGCCGGTGACGGGCCGGGCGCCCGGGGCGGCCGGCGCAGCCACCGGGGCTGCAGCCGACGAGCCGATGACCTGGCGGTCGGGGCGGGGCTGGTTCCACGGGCGCTGCTCGGGCGGCACCACCGGCGGCGGGGCCGGTGCCGAGGGGGCGGC
This sequence comes from uncultured Actinomycetes bacterium, assembly GCA_945957335.1. Lineage (GTDB taxonomy): Bacteria > Actinomycetota > Acidimicrobiia > Acidimicrobiales > Acidimicrobilacustridaceae > CAMFLJ01. The sequence continues at coordinate 300 of CAMFLJ010000164.1, forward strand.
CGGTGACGCCGACGGGCGGGCCGCGGGCGGCGCCGGACGGCCGGGATCGACCACCACGCGCTGGGGCTCGGCGTCGCGGGAGCGACCGATGACGCGACGGCCCTCGCCGTCGCCCGGCACCTCAGCCACGGCGCGCGAGGAGGCGCGGGAGGGGGGCCGTGACCATGGGGCGATGGTAGGGCCGCGCCACGCCGCAGCCGTGGCAGCCCTCAGCCCAGGCGACCTTGCACGAGGAGGTGCCGGTCGGAGACCTGCTCGACGCCGAGCTCCCCGTCGAGCCCCGCCACGGCCAGCTGCTCGCGGACCTCCTCGACCCGGTAGGCGGCCCGCAGCGAGTGGCGGAAGTCGTCGACCAGCACGTCGGGCTCCCCCGCCGCGTGGGCCCGCACCAGGCGCTCCACCTCGTCGTCGTCGGCGGGGCGCAGCAGGTCGACGACGTGCACGACCGCTCCCGGGGCCGCCAGCGGGCGGACCGCGCTCCACAGCGACGCCGGGTCGTCCAGGTGGTGGAGGAGGCTGTTCGAGGCCACGAGGTCGAAGGCGCCGAGGGCCGCGAGCCCGTCGGCAGCCAGCGGGAGGTGGGCGCGGTGCAGCTCGACCCGGTCGCCGAGCCCCAACCGCTCGATCCGCTCGCGTCCGAGGGCGAGCATCCTCGGCCCGGCGTCGAGGCCCACGAGGTGGGTGGCAGGGAGGGCGGCCGCCAACCGGGCCGTGACGTCGGCCGGCCCGCAGCCGAGGTCGATGGCCCGTGTGGCGCCGACCACCTCCGGCACCCGCTCGACCAGCAACGCGACCACCCGGTCGTGGGCGGCGCCGAAGTCGGCGTCGCTGTAGGCACGGGCCTGCTCGGGGGCCTCCATGAGCTCGGGCTCGGGCACCCGTCGGTCGAGTCGCACGAGCCGACCGTAGCGACCACCGTGAGGCCCTCCCCGATCCGAGCCGTTCGCGGCGGCATCGGTAGCCTCGCCGCCCATGGACCACGACGTCGTCATCGTCGGGGCGGGCCTCGCGGGCCTGGCCTGCGCCCGCACGCTCCACGCCGCAGGGGTCGACGCCGTGGTGCTCGAGGCCTCCGACGGCGTCGGGGGGCGGGTGCGCTCCGACGTGGTCGACGGGTTCGTCCTCGACCGGGGCTTCCAGATCCTGCTCACCGCCTACCCCGAGCTGCACCGGTGGGTCGACCTCGAGTCGCTCGACCTGTGCCGCTTCGACCCCGGCGCCCGCATCCGCGTCGGGGGCCGCTTCCACACGGTCGGCGACCCCCTCCGCCGACCCGGCGACCTGTTCTCGACCGTGGTCGCACCCATCGGCAGCCCTCTCGACAAGCTGCGCGTCCTCCGGGCGGTGGCGTCGGTCCGGAAGGGGTCGGTCCCCGACCTGCTGCGCCGCCCCGACGGCACGACCGCCGAGCGGCTCCGGCACCTGGGCTTCATCGACCGGGCCGTCGAGCGCTTCCTGCGGCCCCTCTTCGCCGGCATCCAGCTCGACCCCGACCTCGAGGTCTCGTCGCGCCGCTTCGACGTGATCCTGCGGATGTTGGCCGTCGGCGACTCCGCGGTCCCCGCCGCCGGCATGTCGGCACTCCCCGAGGCGATCGCCGCCGGCCTCCCGGAGGGCACCATCCGCCTCTCGACCCCCGTCCGCGGTGCGGGGGCCGGAGAGGTGCGCACCGACGATGGCTCGCTGTCGGCGACCACGGTGGTCGTCGCCACCGACGGGCCGACGGCGGCCGGCCTCACCGGAGCGGTGGCCGACCCCGGATCGCGACCCGTCGCGGCGCTGTGGTTCGGCGCCGACGCGCCGCCCCTGCGCGGTCCCAGCCTGGTCCTCGACGGAGACCGCTCGGGCCCGGTCCGCAACCTGGCGGTGATGAGCGAGGTGTCCTCCCGCTACGCCCCCGAGGGCCGGGCGTCGGTGGTGGCCGCGGTGCCGGGGCCCGACGCGCTCGACCCGGCCCTGCCCGCCGCGACGCGCCGCCAGCTCCGGGGCTGGTTCGGCGCCGAGGTCGACGGGTGGGACCTCCTGCGCGTCGACGTCATCCCCCACGGCCAGCCCGACCAGCGGCCGCCGCTGCACCCGAAGCAGCCGGTGCGCGTCGACGACGGCCTGTTCGTCTGCGGCGACCACCGCGACACCGCGTCGATCCAGGGGGCGCTGTTCTCCGGCCGGCGCACCGCCGCCGCGATCCTCGCCGACCGAGGCCGCTGACCGCGCCTCCCGGCCGGCGCCCACCCCGCCCGCCGACCTTCACGAAATATTGACGCGGTCCGCCGTTCGCCGATCAGTTCGCTGTGCAACGATCCCCGCGGCAGCTGCACCGGCGGCCTTCCGGCACCGGTGGGGACGACTGCGGGAGCGGTGATGGACGCGACGACCGAGCAGCGACAGGCCTTCGGGCTGGCCGTGAAGCGACGCCTCGCCGACCTCGGCCGCAGCCGAGCCTGGTTGGGTGCCGAGGTGGCGCGCCTAGAGCTCGGCGAGGGGGCCCGCGCCTACACGGCGTCCGCCGTGACGATGTGGGTGAACGGCGACACCGAGCCGACCCGCCCGAAGGTGTGGGCCATCGAGTCGGCGCTGGGCGCGAAGCCCGGTTCGCTCTCGCGGCTGCTCGGCTACCTGCCCCTCGAGGCCCGGCCCGTCACCACCGTCGCGGCCGCCATCGAGGCCGACCCCGTCCTCGGTGACGAGGCCCGCAAGGTCCTCGTCGCCGTCTACCGCGCCGTCACCGAGGGCTGACGGGCCCCGGCTCGTCACCGACGCCAGCAGGGCGAGCTCGCCGGGCTGGACGCCGTCGGCGGCATCCGCGGTGACCGGCCCGTACCAGACCTCGTAGCCCGCGACGTCGACCCACCAGCCGCACTCCTGGGGGCCCTCCTCGTGGAGGTCGCGCAAGGCCGCGGTGAAGCCCTCGAGCACTGCCGGGTCGGTGGTCTCGGCGATCTGCTCGCGCAGCACCTCGTCGCAGGCCTCGAAGGCCTGGACCACCGTGGGGGCGTAGAGCACGACGCCGGCGACCGCGCCCGGCGCAGGGCTGCAGCCCACCGCGAACACCTGCATCTCCTCACCCCGCGACCCTCGTGCGGGGCCCTCGGGCAGGGCGGGCACCGCGCTCGTGGGGTCGAGGGTAACGCCGCACCGGCCGCTCCCGGGACGCTCCGCCTTGTGTAGGTTCGGCGTCGATGGACGACGCATCGAGCAACGACATGGAAGTGCTGACCTGGCCGTTGTACGGAGAGGCTTCCAAGGCTCTCGCCGACATGGTGGCCGACAGCGGCTACCGGCCCGACCTGATCCTCTCGATCGCCCGCGGCGGCCTGCTCATCGCCGGCTCGCTGGCCTACTCGCTCGGCATCAAGAACCTGCACGTGATGAACGTCGAGTACTACACGGGCAAGGGCGAGCGCCTCGAGTTCCCCGTGATCCTGCCGCCTCCGCTCACGCTGGTGAACCTCGAGTCGGCCAAGGTCCTGATCGCCGACGACGTCGCCGACACCGGCCACACCCTCGCCATGGTGCGCGACTACGTCACCCCGCAGGTGGGCGAGGTCCGCTCCGCTGTGCTCTACCAGAAGCCCATCTCGGTGATGGACTGCGACTACGTGTGGCGCCACACCGACCGGTGGATCGACTTCCCGTGGTCGACCGCGGCGGCCCTCGTCGACCCGCACGACTCGGACGCTCACAAGGCCGAGTGAGTCCGCCGTCGGGGCCCCGGTCACCGGCGCCGCCGCCAGTGTGAACTCCGGGTGACGTGTGCCGGGAGGTCGTTGACCCGTTCAACACTTTGTTGAACCCTCGGCGGATGCCCACCCGCACCCTCATCCGCAACGGCATCGTCCTGCCCATGTCGGGCCCGAAGGTCTCCCACGACCCGGGCTCGGTGCTCGTCGAGGGCGACACGATCGTCGCCGTCGGCCCGGTCGAGCAGCTCGACGCCGACCCGCGTTCGGAGGGCGCCGAGATCGTCGACGCCTCCGGCCACGCGGTCATCCCCGGCCTGCACAACTGCCACCTGCACTCGGGCCTGCTGAGGGGAACCGCCGAGTCGATGTCGCTCTGGGACTGGCTCGAGGCCTACGTCGACCCGGCGCACAAGGCCATGACCCCCGAGATCGCGAAGGCCGCGTCGTTGCTCTGCTACACCGAGGCGCTCCGCAGCGGCACCACCTCGGTGATGGACATGTGGCGCTTCATGGAGGGCTCCGCCGAGGTCGCCGACCTGCTCGGCATCCGGGCCACCCTCGTGCCCTACGTCGCCGACGAGGAGGGCTACGACTACTTCGAGACCCTCGAGTCCAACCGCCGCCTGCTCGAGAGCCACCGCACCGCGTCGGAGGGCCGGGTGCGCACGTGGGTCGGCCTCGAGCACCTCCTGTACTGCTCACCGCAGTGCTTCCGCGACGCCATGGCGATGGCCGAGGAGTTCGACACCGGCCTGCACACGCACTCGTCGGAGTCGATCTGGGAGGTGCAGGAGTCGCTCAAGCGCTTCGGCCGGCGTCCCATCGAGGAGTTCTACAACCGGGGGATCCTCTCCGAGCGCACGGTGGTGGCGCACTGCGTGTGGCTCGACGACCGGGAGATCGAGCTGATGCGCCAGACCGGCACGGCCGTGGCCCACTGCCCCTGCTCGAACATGAAGCTCTCGTCGGGCCCCGCCCGGATCGGCGACTTCCTGCGGGCCGGGCTCGACGTCGGGCTCGGCAGCGACGGCGAGAAGGAGAACAACAGCGTCGACATCATCGACGAGATGAAGTTCGCCTCGCTGCTGCAGAAGGTCACCACCCTCGACCCCACCGTCGGCGACCCGTGGGACATCCTCGAGATGGCCACCATCGGCGGCGCCCGCGCCCTGGCGCTCGAGTCGGTCACCGGCAGCCTCGAGCCGGGCAAGCGGGCCGACATCGTCACCGTCGACCTCCGCCGTCCCCACATGACCCCGCTGCTCCACGGCGCCGACTTCAACGTCCCCGCCCACCTGGTGTTCTCGGCGTCGGGCGCCGACGTCGACGACGTCTGGGTCGACGGCCACCACGTGGTGGCGGGCGGCTCGGTGCTGCGGATCGACGAGGCCGAGGTCATGGCCACCGCCCAGGCCGCCGCCGAGGAGCTCTTCGAGCGGCGCCGCGCCGTGCTGGCCGAGAAGTGACCGGACCCACCCCGGGCCGGCCGGCGTGAGCCGCCTCGTCCTGCGCCACGTCGATCACCTCGCCACGTTCGACGGGGAGGGCACCGAGCACGCCGACAGCGACCTCGTCGCGGTCGACGGCGTGATCACCGCCGTCGGGCCGGGCGCGGCCGAGGGCCTCGAGCCCCAGCCCGGCGACCGCGTCGTCGACGGCCGCGGCCTGGTGGTGCTGCCGGGCCTGGTCAACGCCCACCAGCACCTCTACCAGGGCGCGTTCCGGGCCGTGCCCGAGCTGGAGCGCATCGAGATCCTGCCCTGGCTGGCCGGGCTGGGCTCGCGGGTCCGTGCCCAGCACGCAGCCGGCCGCTTCGGGCCCGACGCCGTGGAGGCCGTGGCCGCCGCCGTGCTCACCGAGTCCCTGCTCGGCGGGCAGACCACCGTCGCCGACCAGCACTACTTCCACCCCGCCGGGCCCACCCAGCCCTACGTCGAGGCCACGATCGCCGCCGCCGCAGCGCTCGGCGTGCGCCTCACCGCGGCCCGCGGCACGTTGACCCTCGGCCCCGAGCCGTCGGTGCTCCAGGACGTCGACGAGGTCGTACGCCACTGTGCCGAGCTGATCGCCGCCCACCACGACCCCTCACCGGGGTCGATGGTGCGCGTCGCGCTGGCGCCGTGCGGGGTGCACGCCGACCGGCCCGAGCTCTTCGACGAGCTCGCCTCCCTCGCTGCGGACCACCCCGGTGTGCGCCTGCACACGCACCTCTACGAGGTCGTCGACACCGACGCCTGCCGCGAGCTCTACGGCACCAGCCCGTGGGAGTTCCTCGTCGAGCACGGGTGGGCCGGCCCCCAGACCTGGCTCGCCCACGTGTGCGACGTGCCCGTCGCCGAGCTGCCCGAGATGGCCGCGGCGGGCGTGTCGGTCGCCCACCTCGTGGCCCCCGACCTCCGCATGGGATGGGGGCTCGCCCCGCTACGGGCCATGTTCGACGCCGGGCTCACCGTCGGCTTCGGCACCACCGGCTCGAGCAGCAACGACGGCGCCAACCTGCTCGGCGACCTGCGGCTCGCCGCCCTCGCCCACCGCTCGACCGACGCCGACCCGACGCGCTGGCCCTCCGCGCGCGAGCTGCTGGGCGCCGCCACCCGTGGCTCGGCGCTCTGCCTGGGCCGGCCCGAGCTGGGCCGCCTCGAGATCGGCGCCCGGTGCGACCTCGCCGGATGGGACATGAACGCCGTCGACCGCGTCGGGGTGCACGACCCCGTGGCCGGGCTGGTGCTCACCGGCCTCGGGAGCCGGGCCGACCTGGTCGCCGTCGAGGGGCGGGTGCTGGTCGAGGACGGCGAGCCGGTCGCCTTCGACCCCGACGAGATCGCCGCCCACGCCCGCGAGGCCCTCGCCCCCTGACCTCAGCAGCCAGGCGAGGGAGACACGATCTCCACCTCCCCGATCGAGGTCTCGGCGACAGCGAGGACGGTCCCTTCCGGTTGGACGCCGTCCGGGCGATCCCACCAGGCCCAGATCGGTGACGAGCACGCGAGCTCGGCCTTCGCGTCGGTGGTCGAGAGCCACGGAGCGACGGCGAGGACCGCGTAGACGTCGTTGGACGTGACGGCACTCCCCTCAGGCAGCGCTCGAAGGAGGTCGGCCACCGAGGACTCCTGCCAGGAGCTCGCCTCGTAGCCCCTCCCTCCCTGCGCGAACGTCCGCTGGTCTGCCGCCAGGTTCAGGGTGATCCACGCGGCGGCGAGGCAACAGCCGACCGCCACCGCCAGGCGCGTCCGCTCGCTCCGGGCGAGGACGCGGTCGACCCCGATGGCCGCGAGCACCACGAGCGGCACGAACGCAGGAAGCAGCAGGCGGCTGTCGATCTCGTCGATCGCGACGGTCATCGAGGCTGCGAGCTGGTAGCCGACGAAGACGGTCACGCACGCAACCAGAGGAACGAGCGACCACTCCGGCCGACCCTCGACGAGGGGCCCGGGCCTCGCCCGTCGACCCAGCCTCGAGCAGCCGATCGCCACGACGAGCGCCCCGAGCCCGACCGCAGCCGCCGGCGCGAGATGCTGCAGCGTCGGAGCGAGCCACCACCCGAGGGTCGCGACGGCCCTCGTCACCACCTCGCCGGGGCCGATGGCCGCGGGGCTCCGGTCGGCCATGAGGGTCCCGTCCGCAGCCAGGTTCCGCAGGAACCAGAGGGCCAGGGGGGCGACGGCGACGATGCCGTAGAGGAGCGCTGACGCCAGCGCCCTGAGCAGCGGAGCGCGTCGCGACGTGCCGTCGTGGTCCTCAGGTGTGGACCGCAGTGTGGTCACGAGCAGCACGACGGCACCCGCCCCCGCCATCGAGAGCCCCACGTAGCGCAGCGAGGACGCCGCCCAACAGGCGGCCAGGGAGACGAACAGCCACGCGACCCGTCTCCGACGTCCGGGTCTGGCCCGGAGGGCACTCTCGAGGGCCACGACCTGGACGAGGCCGGCGACGATGAACGCCGGCTCGCTGAGAACGGCCGTCGAGACACCGATGAGCGGGGTGGCGCAGGCGATGCCGACGAGCGCGACACCGGAGACAGGGCTCGCTCGAACGTGGCGACCGAGCAGCGTCGCAGCGAGCAGCACGATCGCTGCCGCCATGGCCGCGTTGAGCAGGGTCACGGTCGTGCGACCCGAGAGCCCGAGGTGGTGGCCCACGCCGACGACGGCGGGCATGCCCGGGGGGAACATCGTGAGTGGGTTGCCGTCGACTCCGACGACGCCTCGACCATCGGCGAGGGCGCGCCCGGACACGAGGTACACCACGCCATCGGGGTTGAGG
>CAMFLJ010000165.1 GCA_945957335.1 uncultured Actinomycetes bacterium
GTTCGAGAACGAATGGGAGCTGGAGAAAAGCCCGGCCGGCGCCAAGCAGTGGACGCCGACCGACCCGTCGGCCCGGGACACCGTGCCCGACGCCCACGACCCGGCCCGCCGCCACGCGCCGATGATGCTGACCTCCGACCTGGCCCTGCGGTTCGACCCGGTCTACGAGCCCATCGCCCGCCGGTTCCACGAGCACCCCGAGGAGCTGGCCGATGCCTTCGCCCGGGCCTGGTTCAAGCTCCTGCACCGCGACATGGGCCCGGTCTCGCGGCACCTCGGGCCGTGGGTGCCGGAGCCGCAGCTGTGGCAGGACCCGGTGCCTCCGGTCGATCACGAGCTGGTGGGCCCGGCCGAGGTGGCCGAGCTCGAGGAGTTGGTGCTCGCTGCCGGGGTGCCGCTGCCCCGCCTGATCGCCACCGCCTGGTCGTCGGCCGCCAGCTTCCGCGACACCGACAAGCGCGGCGGCGCCAACGGCGCCCGGATCCGCCTCGCCCCCCAGAAGGACTGGGCGTCGAACGAGCCCGAGCAGCTGGCCGAGGTGCTCGGCGTGCTCGAGGGCGTCAAGGCCGACTTCGACGCCGGCCGCAGCGACGGCGTGCGCATCTCGCTGGCCGACCTGATCGTGCTCGCCGGCGGCGCGGCGGTGAAGGAGGCGGCCCGTGCCGCCGGCCACGAGGTCGAGGTGCCGTTCACCCCGGGTCGCACCGACGCCACCCAGGACCAGACCGACGTCGAGTCGTTCGCCGTGCTCGAGCCCCGGGCCGACGGCTTCCGCGGTTGGCGCCGCCCCGGCGAGAAGCTCGCCCCCGAGACGCTGCTCCTCGACCGGGCCAACCTCCTGAGCCTCACGGCGAAGGAGATGGTGGTGCTGGTCGCGGGCATGCGGGCGCTCGACGCCAACGTCGGCGGGTCGCAGGTGGGTGTGCTCACCGACCGGCCCGGCGCGCTCACCAACGACGTGCTGGTCCGCCTGCTCGACAACGACACGGTGTGGTCGACCTCGGCCGACGACGACGTCTACGAGGGCCGCCACCGGGTGACGGGCGAGTCGCGGGGAACGGCGTCCGCGGTCGACCTGGTGCTCGGCTCGCACTCGCAGCTGCGGGCGCTGGCCGAGCTCTACGCCGAGGCCGGCTCCGAGGGTCGCTTCGTCAGCGACTTCGTGGCGGCCTGGGTGAAGGTCATGGAGCTCGACCGCTTCGACCTGCGCTAGCCGCCCGCTCCGGTCCACGGCGCCACCGACGGTGTGGCGCCGTGGACGGCACGGTCAGGGGGTGTCGGCGTGACGGCGCCAGAGCGACCGGGTGCGCGGCACCCGGGTGATCTCCGGCCCGACCGCACCGGTGCCACCACGACGCTCGACGTGCGCGGCGTAGCGGCGGGCGAAGGGCCCGGCGGTGGCACCGTGGGCGACGACGCTGAACAGCACGGTGATGGTCACCACCGCCAGCACGCGCACCCCCTCGGCCGGCTCGAGCGCGTCGTACGCGATGAGCACGAACACCACGCTGGCGAGCCCCCGGGGGCCGAACCAGCCGACCAGGGCGACGGTCGGCCGGTCGAGCCCCGAGCCGATCAGCGACAGCGCCACGGGCACCATCCGCACGACCGTGAGGGCGGCGACGGCGAAGGCGACGTCGGCCCACTCGGCGCCCTCGAGGGCCGGCACGATCATGGCGGCACCGAAGAGGAACCAGACGACGAGCGACAGCACCTGGCCGATGTCCTCGGTGAGGGTGAGGCCCTGCTCGTCGGCGTCACCGGAGCGGTCGGGCACGGCGCCGAAGGCCAGGCCGGCCACGAACGCGGCCACGAAGCCGTTGGCGTGCATCGCCAGGGCCCCGGCGTAGACGAGCACGACGATCGCGAGCGTCGCCGGGGCCTTGAACCCGGGGTTGGCGGCGCCGCGACGGCGGGCCGCGCCGATCAGCCACGCGCCGGCCGCGCCGACGGCCACGCCCCAGGCGACACCGCCGAGGAGCTCCCAGGCGACGGTGCCGGCCCCGCTGCCGAGGCCGAGCTCACCGCCCAGGCCACCCGTGACCGCCGCGGCCAGGAACATGTTCACGAACGGGGTGGCGATGCCGTCGTTGAGGCCGCTCTCGACGTTGAGCACCCGCCGGATGCGCAGCGGGATGCGCTCGTCGGCGAGGATCGGCGCGCCGAGGGCGGCGTCGGTGGGGGCCACGATGGCGCCCACCGCGCAGGCCACCCACACGCCCAGACCGCCGACGAACAGGGCGGCGGCACCCGCGCCCGCCAGGATCGTCAGCGGGAGACCGATGGCGAGGAGGCGGACCGGCAGGCCCATGTCGGCGCGCAGGCGGGCCACGCTGACCCGCGAGGCGTCGGTGAAGAGGAGCAGGGCCAGGGTGGCCTCGGCGATGTGGCGCAGGTCGGCCGAGCCGATGTTGACCTCGGCGATGGCGAGCGGGCCGTGGGCCACGACGAGCCCGATGACGACCATGGCCATGGCGGCGCTGATGTCGGCCTTCTCGGCCCGTGCCGACACCAGGTACCAGGCCAGCACCGCCGCGGCCATGACGGCGAAGAGGCCGGTGGACACCCCGTCGATCTAGCAGCCGCGGCGGCGGTCGGGTGGGACCTTCGGCCGTCGACACGCCCGCCGCCCGGCTGGTAGAAGCTGGTTCCAGTGCGCCGCCCAGCGGCCGGAGAAGGGGAGCCCGCCATGAGCGACCAGCCGTACGTCAACCTGCTCGACCCGCAGTTCTACGTCGACCCGTGGGACGCGTACCGGTGGCTGCGCGACAACTCGCCCGTGCACTGGGACCCGGTGCAGCAGCTGTGGGGCATCTCCCGCTATGCCGACGTGATGACGATCGAGAACGACTCGGCCCTCTACAGCTCGTTCGACGGCTCGCGCCCCAAGATCGACCAGAGCGCCGACCGGTCGATGATCAACCTCGACGACCCGGCCCACCAGGACCAGCGCAAGCTCGTCGTGCGCCGCTTCACCCCCAAGGCGGTGCGCGACCACGAGGCCGAGGTCCACCGCCTCTGCGACGAGATCATCGACGAGGCCGTGGCGACGGGCTCGGGCCACGTCGAGATCGTCGAGCAGGTGGCGTCGCGGCTCCCGGCCATGGAGATCGCGCACCTGCTGGGCTACGGCTACGACGGCTGGGAGCTGATCCGTGAGGTGTCCGCCCTCACCATGTACAGCGCCGGCCAGACCAACGCCGACGGTTCACCCCAGACCTCCTTCGACGACACCGTCGTCGAGGTGATGATGCGCTGGGCCGGCGTCACCATGGAGATCATCCAGGCCCGCCGCGCCGACCCGCAGGACGACCTCATCTCGATCTGGGCCCACACCGACCAGGGCGGCGAGCCCTGGCCCGACGACAAGATCCTCGAGGAGTGCCTGCTCGTGGTCGACGGCGGCGCCGAGACCACCCGTGCCGTCATCGGGGCGATCTGCCGCCAGCTCGCCCTCGAGCCCGACGTGCAGCGCCAGCTGCGCGACGACCCCTCGCTGCTCGAGACCACCGCGATCGAGGAGTTCGTCCGGTTCGTGTCGCCCGTGCTCAACATGCGCCGCACCGTCACCCGCGACCACGAGCTCAACGGCCAGCAGCTGAAGGTCGGCGACGAGCTGCTCCTCATGTACCCGTCGGCCAACCACGACGAGCGGGTCTTCGACGAGCCGGAGCGCTTCGACGTCACCCGCAACATCAAGCACCACGTGGCCTTCGGGTTCGGCACCCACGTGTGCCTCGGTGCCCCGCTGGCCCGCATGGAGCTGCGGATCATGTTCCAGCACCTGCTCGCCCGCCTGCCCGAGTGGCACCTCGCCCCCGGCACCGAGCCGCAGATCCTGGCCGCGACCTTCGCGCGGGCCTACGAGTCGGTCGAGATCGAGTTCGACCCGGCGGGGGTGAAGCCGGCCCTCGTGCCCGTCGGCTGACGCCGGCCCCCCTGGCTCGGCTGCGCCCGAGGCGGCCGACGGGGCCGAGGTCTAGCGTCGCGCCCTGTTCGCCCCGCGCCGCCCCGATGGCTCCGCGTCGCCCCGTTCGATCCCGCCCGGAGGACCCGTGCTCACGCCGTTCGACGACTACCCGATCCACCCCTCGGCCGACCCCATCGCCAGCCCCGCCACGGGCGACCCGAACCACTACGACCGCTACTGGTTCAACGGCCACCACCGCGACGGCGACTTCTACTTCGGTGCGGCGATGGGCCACTACCCGGTGCGGGGCGTCGTCGACGCCGCCTTCAGCCTGGTGATCGACGGGGTCGAGCACTCGGTGTTCGCCTCGGGCACCATGCCCCTCGACCGCTCCACCGAGATCGGCCCGATCCGCCTCGAGGTCGTCGAGCCGCTGCGATCGATCCGCTACGTCGTCGAGCCCAACGAGCACGGCATCTCGGTCGACCTCACCTTCCGGGCCACCACCGTCGCCATCGAGGAGCCCCGCCAGACCCGGCGCACCGCCGACGGCGTGCTGGTGATGGACAACACCCGGCTCACCCAGTGGGGCACGTGGGAGGGCACGATCACGGTCGACGACCGCGCGCTCACGATCGACCCCGCCGTGGTGCCCGGCACCCGCGACCGCTCGTGGGGCACCCGCCCGATCGGCGAGCGCGTCACCACCAACCGGCCGGTGCAGATGCCCACCGCGTTCTGGCTGTGGGCGCCGCTGCACTTCGAGGACCGCTTCACCCACCTCGCCCTGCACGAGAACCCCGACGGCTCGCGCTGGCTCGAGACCGCGCTGGTGCTCGACCCGCTGGCGCCGGGCGCGCCCACCACCGGCCACGACGGTGTGCGCGAGTGCTCCGACATCCGCTACGAGCTCGACCTGAAGCCGGGCACGCGCGACGCCCAGGCGGCGGTCATCTCCTTCACCGACCCGGTGGAGGGCGAGGTGCGCGTGGAGCTCGAGACGCTCTACACGTTCCGGATGCGCGGCATCGGCTACATGCACGGCTACTGGGCCCACGGCACGAGCCACGGCGTGCTCGAGACCGGGCGCGAGGACGTGCCCCTGGCCGACTTCGACGGCACCCAGATCACCGACATGCACATCCAGAACGTGGTGCGGGCCCGCATGGGCGACCGCGTCGGCATCGGCGTGCTCGAGCAGGTCTCGATGGGCCCGCACGAGCCCACCGGGCTCACCGGCTTCCTCGACGGTTGGGCCGGCTGAGCCTCAGCTCGCCAGCAGGAGGGCCTTGCGGGCCTCGAACTCGTCGGCGGTGAGCGCGCCGCGCTCGACCAGGTCGGCCAGGCGCCCGATCTCCTCGGCCACCGGCGGCGGCCCGGCGGGCACCGGGCTCGGCTCAGCTCCCGGCTCGGCTGCGTCCGCCGCGTCGGGCGCGTCCGCGGTGTCGTCGGCGCTCCCGGGCTTGGGGTCGATGCGGAAGAAGCTGGCGAGCGAACCGGCGAGCACGCCGAGCACGGCGATGCCGGTCACCATGATGATCACGCCCATCCAGCGGCCGGTGGTGGTGATCGGGTACACGTCGCCGTAGCCCACGGTGGTGAGCGTGACGACGCCCCACCAGATGGCGTCGCCACGCGTGGCGAAGAGCTGGTTGACCGGGTGCTCGGCCCGGTAGGCCACCATCGACGCCACGGCGACCACACCGACGGCCACGATCACGACCCGGCCCAGGCGCTCGATGAGGCGGCGGGCCCCGCCGCCGGCGATCACCAGGCGGGCCAGCCGGGCCAGGCGCAGGATCACGACGAAGCGGCCGGCCTGGAAGGCCGGCAGCAGGAACCACGGTGCGGTGAGGATCACCACGACCAGGTCGAACCGCCCGAAGCCGGTGTGGCGGTAGCGCACGAGGTGGCGGGTGCGGACGACGTAGTCGACGAGGAAGACCAGCCACGAGGCGATGCCGATGGTGATGGCCAGCCAGCCACCGCCCTCGGGTGAGATGACGATCGGGAGGATCGCGCTCAGCACGATCGGGATGCGCATGCGGGCGTCGAAGCGGGCCAGCGACGCGGCGGCCTCCGCCGACCTGGGGGTGCCCGGCGCGCCCGTGATCTCGACCTCGGCCGTCACGGCGCCCATCCTGGCCGCCGGGCCGCTTCCGCCGGTGGATCAGCTGGGGCGGGCCTCGTGGTCGCGCACCAGGTACACCTGGTCGGCGTAGGGGATCGCCGCTGCGCTGGCCGCCATGTCGACGCCGAGCTCGCGGCCCAGGTCGACGGCGTGGCCGAGGTCCTTGGCGAAGAGGTCGGCGGCCACGGCCATGTTGGCGTCGAGCACGGGGTCGGTCTCGCCCCGCAGCCGGGCCTCGTAGATGTCGAGCCACACCCGTGACTGCTCCGACAGCGTGCCGGTCTGGGCGGTGAGCTCGGCCACCAGCCCGTCGCGCACGCCGGCGGCGCGGGCCAGCTCGACCGCCTCGAGGGTGCCGATGCGGCTCACGTAGACCATGACGTTGTGGGCCAGCTTGAGGGCGGCGCCGCTGCCGAGCGGGCCGGTCTCGATCACCCGGGCGAAGCGCTCGAGCACGGGCCGGGCCCGCTCGACCACGTCGGTGTCGCCGCCGGCCAGGACGAACATCGACCCGTCGGCGACGCTCCTGGCGCCCTGCCCCGCCATCGGCACCTCGAGCAGGTCGACCCCGGTGCCGGCGGCGGTGGCGGCCTCGGCCATCGCCGTCACGGTGGTGGGGGAGATGGTCGACAGCACGGCCACGACCGTGCCGGGTCGGGCGTGGGCGAGCACCCCGTCGGCGCCGGTGAGCACGTCGAGGCACTGCTGGTCGGTCTGCACGCAGACGAGCACGACGTCGCACCGGGCGGCGAGATCGGCCGTGGAGGTGGCGCCCACCGCGCCGGCGGCGACGAGGGCGTCGACGCGACCGGCGTCGAGGTCGTGGACCAGAGGCGGCTCGCCGGTGGTGACGAGGCGCTCGCCGATCGAGGCGCCGATGAACCCGAGACCGATGAGGCCGACCGTGGTGGACATCGCACCATCGTGCTTCTCCGACCGGCTGTCGGTGGCCATCGGTAGCGTCTCGGCCCATGGGCTCCGAGTTCGCGTTCGAGGCCGAGCTGTTCGAGTGGGACGGCCCGGCGGCGTGGGTCTTCGCCGCGCTCCCGGCCGACCTGGCCGACGTCATCCACGAGGTGCACGGTGAGCAGGCGCGCGGGTTCGGGTCCTTGCGGGTCGAGGTCGGCATCGGTGCGCAGGTGTGGCGCACCTCGATCTTCCCCGACTCGAAGGCGGGCACCTTCCTGTTGCCGGTGAAGAAGGACATCCGCCGGAAGGCGGGCGTGGACGTGGGCGACCGGGTGGAGATCGACCTGTCGGTGCTCTGATCGACGGACCGGCGGCGCCGGTGGGACCTTCGGCCGTTTGTGCCCGATCGCCCTGTTCCGTGAGCCCCACCCGTGGAACCATGCTCCGGTCGTGGCCGGCAGCTGGCCGGCCAAATCATGTAACAATGTTCGATAATCGGACACTACGAGGGGGGCACCCGTGGCCATCGATCCCAGCGAGATCGACGTGGAGGCGCTGCGTGAGCGCTATCGCATCGAGATGGAGAAGCGGATCCGTCCCGACGGCAACGCCCAGTTCAAGGAGCTGAAGGGCGAGTACGCCGAGTACGACGAGGACCCCTACACCGAGCGCGTCGAGCGCGACCCGATCACCGAGACCACCGAGGTCGTGATCGTGGGCGGCGGCTTCGCCGGCATGCTCACCGGCATCGACCTGCTGAAGCTCGGCATCACCGACTTCCGCATCGTCGAGAAGGCCGGTGACTTCGGCGGCACCTGGTACTGGAACCGGTACCCGGGCTGCATGTGCGACGTCGAGTCCTACACCTACCTCCCCCTGCTGGAGGAGACGGGCTACATGCCCACCGAGAAGTACGCCAGCGCCACCGAGATCTTCGGCTACTGCCAGCTGATGGGGCGCCACTTCGGCCTGTACGACCACGCCCTCTTCCAGACCGTCATCAACGGCGCGGTGTGGGACGACGACGCCCACCGCTGGACCGTCACGACCGACCGCGGCGACACCCTCACCTCGCGCTTCGTGGTGGTCGCCGGCGGCATCCTCCACAAGGCCAAGCTGCCCGGCATCCCCGGCATCGAGGGCTACCAGGGCCACGCCTTCCACACGAGCCGCTGGAACTACGACGTCACCGGCGGCAGCGCCACCGAGCCCATGGACAAGCTGGAAGGCAAGCGCGTCGGCATCATCGGCACCGGCGCCACCGCGGTGCAGGCC
>CAMFLJ010000166.1 GCA_945957335.1 uncultured Actinomycetes bacterium
TCGTCGGCAGCGTCAGATGTGTATAAGAGACAGGGTCGAGGCCATGGCCGGGGGCCTGCGCCAGGTGGCCGGCCTGCCCGACCCCGTCGGCGAGGTGCTCGACGGCTGGGTGCGCCCCAACGGCCTGCGCATCACGCGGGTGCGGGTGCCCCTCGGCGTGGTGGCGATCATCTACGAGAACCGGCCCAACGTCACCTCCGACGCCGCCGGCCTGTGCCTCAAGTCGGGCAACGCCGCCTTCCTGCGGGGCTCCTCGGGCGCCATCTCCTCGAACCTGGCCATCGCCGCGGTGCTTCGCGAGGCCGTGGCCAAGGCCGGCCTGCCCGCCGACGCCGTGACCCTCGTCTCCGACACCAGCCGTGAGGCCGCCGTCGACTTCATGCGCCTGCGGGAGTCGATCGACTGCCTGATCCCGCGTGGCGGGCCGTCGCTGATCCGCTCGATCCTCGACAACGCCACCGTGCCCTACGTGATCGACGGCGACGGCAACTGCCACGTGTACGTCCACGCCGACGCCGATCTCGACATGGCCCTCGACATCGTCGTGAACGCCAAGACCCAGCGCCCGTCGGTGTGCAACGCGGCGGAGTCGCTGCTGGTCCACGCCGACGTGGCCGACGCGTTCCTACCCCGGGCGGCCGAGGCGCTGGCCGGGGTCGAGTTGCTGGGCGACGAGCGCACCCGGGCGCTGGTGCCCGGCGCCGGCGCCGCCGACGACGAGGCGTGGTCCACCGAGTTCCTCGACCTCCGCCTGGCGGTGAAGGTCGTCGACGGCATCGACGACGCCATCGACCACATCGCCCGCTACGGCTCGGGCCACTCCGAGGCCATCGTCACCCGCTCGGTGGAGGCGGCCGACCGCTTCACCACCGAGGTCGACGCCGCCGCCGTGGTCGTCAACGCCTCGACCCGCTTCGTCGACGGCGAGGAGTTCGGCTTCGGGGCCGAGATCGGCATCTCCACCCAGAAGCTCCACGCCCGTGGCCCCATGGGCCTGCGCGAGCTGACCTGCGCCAAGTACGTCGTGCGCGGCACGGGCCAGACCCGCGGCTGACCGACCGGAACGGAATCGGTAGCGGGAGGCGCATCCCGGTAACGTCGGCCGGATGGAGTCCCGCTTCGATTCGCCCGCGTCCGTCCGCTCCCGGCTGAAGGACGTCGACTACCTCTCCGACGACGCGATCGCGGGCGTGGTGTTCCTCGCCGACCGGCTGGGCAAGCCGATCCTGGTCGAGGGCCCCGCCGGCACCGGCAAGACCCAGCTGGCCAAGTCGGTGGCCGAGATCCTCGGCGCCCGCCTGATCCGCCTCCAGTGCTACGAGGGCCTCGACGAGTCCAAGGCGCTGTACGAGTGGAACTACAAGAAGCAGCTCCTGCGCATCCAGGCCGAGCGCAACAACGAGTCGACCTGGGAGGACATCGAGACCGACATCTTCTCCGACGAGTTCCTCCTCACCCGCCCGCTGCTCGAGGCGATCCGCGCCGACGAGCCGGTCGTGCTGCTGATCGACGAGGTCGACCGCGTCGAGGTCGAGACCGAGGCCCTGCTCCTCGAGGTGCTCTCCGACTATCAGGTCTCGATCCCCGAGCTCGGCACCATCGGCTCCAAGCAGATCCCGATGGTGTTCCTCACCTCGAACAACACCCGCGAGCTCTCCGAGGCCCTGAAGCGCCGCTGCCTCTTCCTCCACATCGACTACCCCGACATGGAGCGCGAGAAGGAGATCATCCTCACCAAGCTGCCGGAGATCACCGACAGCCTCGCCGACCAGGTCGCCCGCATCGTGCGCTCGATCCGCCAGCTCGAGCTGAAGAAGGCCCCGTCGGTGTCCGAGACGCTCGACTGGGCCCGCACCCTCCTGCTGCTCGGCGTCGACTCGGTCGACGAGAAGGACGCCATCGAGACGCTCAACATCCTGCTCAAGTACCAGAGCGACATCGCCCGGGCCACCAAGGAGCTGTCGGGCGACACCTCCGGCACCCGCAAGCCCGGCGTCCCGCGCACCTCGTGAGCCGCTCGTGACCCCTCCCGAGGCCGCCACCGCAGGCCCGGCCGCCGAGTCGCCGATGCTCGAGCTGCTCGCCGGCTTCATCTCGGAGCTGCGCGCCGCCGGCCTGCCGGTGAGCCTCACCGAGAACCTCGACGCGATGGAGGCGATCACCCACATCCCGATCGAGGACCGCGACGCGTTCAAGTACGCGCTGGCCGCCACGCTGGTGAAGAACAACGCGCACTGGCGGGCCTTCGAGACGGTGTTCGAGGTGTACTTCTCGCTGCGGGGCAGCCAGTACGCCCTCGACGGTGACGAGCTGCACCTTCCCGACCAGGACGACGACGACCAGGCCAACCCCAACCCCGAGGGCGCCGGTCCCGGCGCCGGTGGCGGTGGCGGCGAGGCCATGTCGCCCGAGCAGATGGCCCAGATGCTGTTCCAGGCGCTGCAGCGCGGCGACGACGCCCTCATGCGGGCCCTGGCCCGCCAGGCCGTCACCCGCTACGCGGGCATGGAGCCGGGGCGTCCCGTCGGCGGCACCTACTACCTCTACCGCACGCTGCGGAACCTCGATCTCGACGACGTGCTCGAGCGGCTGGTGCAGCAGGCCCGCGACGAGGCGCCCGAGCCGCTCACCTCGCTCGAGGAGCGCCTCGAGCGCGACGAGTTCGAGACGCGCATCGACAAGCTGAAGAAGGAGATCGAGGCTGAGATCCGTCGCCGCCTCGTCGCCGACCGCGGCGTCGAGGCGATGGCCAAGACGCTCCGCAAGCCGCTGCCCGAGGACGTCGACTTCATGCACGCCTCGCGCGAGGAGCTCGTCGGGCTCCGCAAGGCGATCTACCCCCTCACCCGCAAGCTCGCCGTGCGCCTGGCCCGCAAGCGCCGCCACGGCCGCAAGGGCCCGCTCGACTTCCGCAACACCGTGCGCCACTCGCTCAGCTACGGCGGCGTGCCGGCCGACCCGAAGTTCCGCTACCCGCGCCCGGCCAAGCCGGAGATCTTCGTGATCGCCGACATCTCCGGCTCGGTGGCGGCCTTCGCCCGCTTCACCCTCCAGCTCGTCTACGCTATCTCGGGGCAGTTCTCCCGGGTGCGCTCGTTCGTGTTCATCGACGGCATCGACGAGGTCACGCGCTTCTTCGAGGGCGTCGAGGACATCGGCGTGGCCATCCACCGGGTCAACACCGAGGCCGACGTGGTGTGGGTCGACGGCCACAGCGACTACGGCCACGCCTTCGAGGTGTTCTGGGAGCGCTACGGCCGCGAGGTCGGGCCCAAGACCACCGTGCTCATCCTCGGCGACGCCCGGAACAACTACCACGCGTCGCAGGCGTGGGTGCTGGGCGAGATGCGCAAGAAGGCCCGCCACGTCTACTGGCTCAACCCCGAGCCCAAGGCCTACTGGGACACCGGCGACTCGATCGTGGGGGAGTACGCCATCCACACCGACGGCGCCTACGAGTGCCGCAACCTGCGCCAGCTCGAGAAGTTCGTCGAGGTCCTCGAGTAGGCCCTCCCGCCGATCTCGTGCGCCGATCGCTCGCCGGAGCGACCCGTCAGCGCACCGATTCGCGCAGGAGCGCCGGCCGCCGCTAGCTGCGGAAGCTGAGGAGCAGGTCGTCCCAGGGGGCGAACAGCTTGGGCTTCTCGTGCTCCTCGCGGAGCAGCACGCCGAGGCGGCGGCAGGTGAGCACGAGCTCGCGGGCGTCGCGGCCGGGCCAGGGGCGGGGGAGCAGCTCGGGCGGCAGCAGCGGGTCGTCGTCGAAGCACTGCTGGTACTCGATGCCGAACGCCAGGCTTCCGGGGAGGAACTCCTCCTCGGTGAGGCGCTTCTTCTCGCGGCGGCGCTCCTCGAGCAGCCCGGGGACGAAGTCGTAGCGCTCGACGAACGCCTGGTACTTGCGGCCGAGCTCGTCGAGGGGCCACAGCATCGCGGCGAGCTTGCGGGGGTCGGTGACCCCGCCCACCTCGAGGTCGTCGGTGGTGGCGAAGGTGGTGTGCTCCAGCACGCCGAGGCGGTCGGCCTGGTCGCGGGCGGCCTTCTCCCACGGGTGGGGCGACACGTAGAGGCCGTTCTGGATGGGTGCGCCGCCCATGTGGATCAGCTGGTCGCGGAACGCGTCGCGGCTGGCCCGCTTGGCCTCGGGGATGGCGAAGGCGACGAGGTGCCAGCAGCGGTCCCAGCCCCGGCCGGCGGCGTCCTGGCCGAAGGCGAGGCGGGAGCGCTCGAGGTTCTCGCCCATCGAGCGCAGGGCCTCGGGGGTGGCGTCGAAGCGGGCGTCGCGGCCCTCGCCGTGGCGGACGAACAGGCCCTCGGCCACGAGGCGGCGCAGGCACGACCGCACCTGCTCGACGCTCTGCCCGCAGGCCTCGGCCACGGCGTAGAGCTCGCCGGCCTCGAGCGAGCCGTCCTGGCGGACCATGCCCAGCACCAGCACGCGGGTGGGCACCTCGGCGGGCGGGCCGAACAGGGTCGGGGGCCGCTCGCCCGGTTCGTCACGGCCGGTCGTTTCGCTCACGGCCGCAGTCAAACGCGACCGGTCACCGCGGTCAAGTGGCCCGGTGCCCGTGTGACCCAGCGAGCGGGGGAGCGCGGTGGCGCCCCGGCTCACATCATGTGCAGGCCGCACTCCGTCTTGGAGCGACCGGCCCAGCGGCCCGAGCGCGGGTCGTCGGGGTCGGTGGGCTTCTGGGTGCAGGGCTGGCAGCCGATCGAGGGGTAGCCCTGGGCGATCAACGGGTTCACGAGGATGTCGTGGTCGTCGATGTAGCCCTGCACGTCGAGGTCGGACCAGGTGGCGATCGGGTTGACCTTGATGAGGCCCCGCAGGTCGCGGGCAACGATCGGGGCGGTGACCCGGCTGTCGGCCTCGGCCCGGCGCAGGCCGCTCATCCACGCCGCCTTGCCGCTGAGGGCCCGGTCGAGCTGACCGACCTTCACCGCGGAGCAGCAGTTCTCGGCGTCGGCCTGCCACAGCGGCTCGTCCTGGCGGGCCACGGTCATGATCCGCAGGTTGAGCCCGTAGCGGCGGCGCACCGCCTCGACCGTGTCGAGGGTCTCGGGGAAGTGGTAGCCGGTGTCGATGAAGACGACCTCGATGGCGGGGTCGATCCGCCAGGCCAGGTCGATCAGGACCGAGTCGGTCATCGAGGCAGTGAGCGCCAGGTGGGGGGCGAAGTTCTCGACCGCCCACTCGATGATCGAGGAGGCCGGCCACGACTCGAACTGGCGGCTCAGGTCGGCCAGCTCGGCGTCGGTGAACTCCGGTGCGGAGAGGTTCGTCAGGCTCATGTCGCGCACTCCGACTCACCGATCTCGGCGATGTAGGGGCCGGTCTCGCCGTAGTCGACGTAGAAGTCGGGGTTCTCGTCGGGCTTCGGGAAGACGTCGAGCTCCTTCAGCGTGGTGCCGATGGCCTTCGAGCCGCCGCTGCGGTCGATCCAGCTCCGGAAGCTCTCGCCGGCGGTGCGCTCGTCGTTGAAGCGACGCACGACCCGGGCGACGGCCTCGGGGGCGTTCTTGGCCGGTAGGCGCATGGCCTTCTCGCCGAACTCGATCTTCTCCTCGCCGACGTAGCCGCCGAGCAGCATCTGGTAGCCGGGGGCCGACTTGCCGTGGGCCCGGCGCTCGGCGCCGTTGAAGCCGATGTCGGCGATGTGGTGCTGGCCGCACGAGTTGGTGCAGCCCGAGATGTTGATGCGCAGGCCGCCGACCTCGGCGAGGCCCTCCTCGTCGAGCTTGGTGGCGATGGCGTCGGCCAGGCCGCGGCTCTGGGTGACGGCGAGGTTGCAGGTGTCAGCGCCGGGGCAGGCCACGACGTCGCGCACGAGCTCGGCACCGGGGGTGGCCATGCCGATGGCGTCGAGGCGCTCGAATAGGGTCTCCAGCTGGCGCTCGGAGAGGCCGCGGAACACGAAGTTCTGGCGGTTGGTGATGCGCACCTCGGCGCCGAGCTCGCGCTGGACCGAGGCCAGGCCGCGCAGCTGGGTGCTGGTGACGTCGCCGAGGTGGGCGTGGGCGTAGGCCGACACCGTGCCCTTGGCGACGCCGCGCACGACGTTGGCGTCCTCCCAGCGCTCGTAGGCGCCGGGGCGGCGGAGGGCGACGGGGGTGCCCTGACCGATGGCGGTGGCCTCGACCTCGGCGGCGTGGCCGGCGGGGGCGTCGCCCACCTTCTCGACCTCGGCGGGGATGCCACCGGGCCAGCTGGAGGAGGCGAGCAGCAGGTGGCGCACCTTGAAGATGCGGCGCTGGAGCTCCTCGAAGCCGAGGGTGTCGACCAGCCACTTGAGGCGGGCCCGCAGCTTGTTGTCGCGGTTGCCGGCCTGGTCGAAGACGCGGAGCACGGCCTCGATGGTGGGCAGGAGGTCCTCGCGGGCGGTGAACTCCTCGAGGGCGAGCGCCGGGTGCGGGTTCGCGCCCAGCCCGCCCGCGATGTAGACGCGGAAGCCGGTCTCGACGGTGCCGTCGTCGCGGGTGCGGGCGGCGGCGATCACGCCGACGTCGTTGAACATGGCCTGCCCGCAGTCGGTGGAGCAGCCCGAGAAGTTGATCTTGAACTTGCGGGGCATGCGCTGCGCGATCGGGTTGCGCAGGAAGTGCTGGAAGGCGGCCTCGGCCCACGGCGTGATGTCGAGGATCTCGAAGGGGCAGGCGCCGGCGAGGTGGCAGCCCTGCACGTTGCGGACGGTGTCGCCGCAGGCCTCGCGGGTGGTGAGGCCCACCGCGGCGAGGTCGCGCATCACGTCGGGCACCCGCTCGAGCTGCACGTAGTGGAACTGCATGTTCTGGCGGGTGGTGAGGTGGCCCCAGCCCCGCGAGTAGGTGTCGGCGACGTCGGCCATGCGGTCGAGCTGGGCGGCGGTGATCACGCCGCTCGGCGCCTTGATGCGCACCATCTGGTTGTGGCCGCCCTGGCGCTGGCCGTAGATGCCGTTGTTGAGCCGGAAGACGCGGAAGACGTCGTCGTCGAGCTCCCCGGCGAGGTAGCGGGCGAGCTGCTGCTCGAACTTGGCGATGTCGGCGGCGGTGCCGGCGTCGATGGCGAGGTCGGCCATGGCGCTCTCTACTCCGGTCCCCGTGGGGGTCGTGAAACCTGATGTCTGAGGTCAGGAATCTACTCGTGACCGGAGCGAAAGTCGACTTCTCCGGTCCGGAAATGAGGGTATTTTCGGTGGAACGGGATTCCGCAAAATCCCTGGTGGCCGGGGCCGTGGGCGCGCCCGATCCGCCCCCTCGTGGCGACCCGGTCGGGCGGCCTCAGCGGGGGGCAGCAGGAAGGGTGAGCCGGCTCAGCGCTGCTGGAGCAGCTCGGCCACGCGGAACGCCAGGTCGAGCGACTGGCGGGCGTTCAGGCGGGGGTCGCACATCGTCTCGTAGCGGGTGCCGAGGTCGGCGTCGAGGATCTCCTCGGCACCGCCCAGGCACTCGGTGACGTCGTCGCCGGTGAGCTCGATGTGGACACCGCCGGGCCAGGTGCCGGCCTCGTGGTGGGCGGCGAAGAAGCCGGCGATCTCCGACAGGACGGCGTCGAAGTGGCGGGTCTTGCGGCCGCTCGGGGCGGTGAAGGTGTTGCCGTGCATCGGGTCGCACGCCCACGCCACCGGGTGGCCCGAGTCGCGGACGGCCCGCAGCAGCGGCGGCAGCGCCTCGGTGATCTTGTCGGCGCCCATGCGGCTGATGAGGGTGAGCCGCCCGGGGATGCGCTCGGGGTTGAGCGCCTCGCACAGCCCGATGACGTCGTCGGGGGTGACCGACGGGCCCACCTTGCAGCCCACCGGGTTGCCGACGCCGGAGAGGAAGTGGACGTGGGCGCCGTCGAGCTGGCGGGTCCGCTCGCCGATCCAGAGCATGTGGGCCGAGCAGTCGTACCAGTCGCCCGTGAGCGAGTCCTGCCGGGTGAGCGCCTCCTCGTAGCCGAGGATCAGCGCCTCGTGGCTGGTGGCCACGTCGACAGTGTGCAGCTGCGGGGTCGACTCGGTGTCGATGCCGCAGGCGGCCATGAACTGGAGGGCCCGCTCGATGCCGGCGGCGACCTCCTCGTAGCGGCGGCCCTCGACGCTCGAGGCCACGAACTCCTGGTTCCACTGGTGCACCCGCGACAGGTCGGCGAAGCCGCCCTTGGTGAAGGCGCGGACCAGGTTCAGGG